>NZ_JBEYFS010000225.1:0-19448 GCF_040634475.1 Streptomyces sp. NPDC007095 | reverse complement strand
GGGACGCCACAGGGACGCGGGGACGATCCCGGGGTCGAGGATCTCCAGGCCGTCCAGCAGGGAGGCGATCTCCGCGTCGGTGCGCCACCGGCCGCCGCCTGAGCCGCCGCGCTCTCGTCCGCGTAGGCAAGCACGGCCAGCGCCCGCGCGCGCGGCGTCTCGACCAGTCGTACGACCGCCTCCGTGAGCACCCCGAGCGTGCCCTCGGAGCCGCAGAAGGAGCGGGCGACGTCGGCGCCCTTCTCGGGGAGCAGCGCGTCGAGCGCGTAGCCGGAGATACGGCGGGGCAGCTCCGGGAAGCCCGTGCGCAGGCGGGCCAGCTCGCCCTCGACCAGTGCCCGGAGGCCGTCCGGGGCGCCCTGCCAGTTCTGCCCCAGCCGTACGACGGAGCCGTTCCCCTTGACCACCGACAGTTCGCGCACGCTGTCCGCCGTCGTGCCCCAGGCCACCGAGTGCGAGCCGCACGAGTTGTTCCCGATCATGCCGCCGAGGGTGCAGCGGCTGTGGGTGGAGGGGTCGGGTCCGAAGCGCAGGCCGTGCGGGGCCGCGGCCTCCTGGAGACGGTCGAGGACGACACCGGGCTGGACGACGGCCGTGCGCGCCTCGGGGTCGAGCGCGACGATCCGGTTCATGTGGCGGGTGAGGTCGAGGACGACTCCGGTGCCGGTCGCCTGTCCCGCGATCGACGTTCCGCCGCCGCGCGGCACGACCGGCACCCCGTGGGCCCGGCACACGGACAGGGCGGCCGCCACGTCGTCGGCGTCGCGCGGGCGGACCACGCCGAGCGGGACCCTGCGGTAGTTGGACGCGTCCATGGTGGTCAGCGCCCGCGCGGTCACGTCGAAGGCGACCTCGCCGCGCATCTTTGCCGCGAGGGCGGCCCGCAGCCCGTCCACGTCGGGCGGGTCCGCCGCGCCGTTCGTGCCGTCCTTCGCGCCAAGATCCGTCATGTCTCCAGGATGACCCCGCGCACCGACAACGGTCCGTAACCGTGACGCATCGATCACCGGCCGATCGTCGGCCGATCACTGACCGATCGTCGGCCGATCGCCATCGCGATCGCAGAACGATCACCGGCGGATTATGAGCTCGGATCCAGAACCTTCCCAATGCGATCACGAACTCTCATATAGTGACGGCAAATTGAGCAACCGGTGTCGGCTCTCGCCCAGGAACCTCCCCCAGGAACCTCCCCCAGGAACTTCGCCCCAGGACACGACCGAGGACACGATTCATGACCGCGCCCATCCCCTCCGGCGAACGACCCACCCTCCGCGCGACAGCCCCCGCGCCCCTGCTCACCGCCGTCGCGGCAGCGGTCGCGGTCGTCGTCGCCGTCTCCCTGGCACCCGACTCGGCACGCGTCCCCCTCGCCTGGGGCGCGGGCGCCGCCGCCGTGCTCCTGTGCGTCGCCGTCGCGGTCGCCGCGCGCGCCCTGCAGACCGCCAGACTCGCACGCCGCCGCCTCGACACCGTGGCCCAGGACGCCGGACGGCTCCTGCAGGAACGGGCCCGCATGGCCGAGGAGTTCAACCAGGAGCGGTCCCGGCTCGCGGAGGAGTCCGCCCGCGACCGCGCGCGCCTGGCCGACGCCGCCGCCCGCGAACGCGCCCTGCTCACACAGGGGTTCGAGGAGGAGCGGCACCGCCTCGCCACCGAGATCGCCGAGGAGCAGCGGCGGTTCGCCGAACTCTCCGAGGAGAACGCCCGGCTGACCGAGCACATGCGGCGTGCCAACAGTGACCGGGCGGCCGCGATCTCGGCCACCGCCAACGCGGCCGGGCGGATGCAGGCCCTGTCCACCGGCATGCTCGCCGACCTGCGCGCCATGGAGGAGAAGCACTCCGACGAGGAGGTCCTCGCCGACCTCCTCCACCTCGACCACCGCACCGCGCAGGCGGGCCGCCTCGCCGACTCCGTCGCCGTCCTCGCGGGCGCCCGCTCCGGCCGCCGCTGGGCGCGCCCCATCGTCATGGAGTCGATCCTGCGCGGCGCCATGGGCCGCATCGGCGGCTACCAGCGGGTGCGCGTCCACTCCGCGAGCGACGCCGCCGTCGCCGGGCACGCCGCCGAGGGCGTGATGCACGCGCTCGCCGAACTCCTCGACAACGCCGCGAACTTCTCGCCGCCGACCGCCGAGGTCCACGTCTACGTCGAGGAGGTCCCGGCCGGTGTCATCGTCTCCGTCGAGGACAGCGGCCTCGTCATGGGCGACGTCCAGCTGCGCCGCGCCGAACGCGCCGTCTCCGCGGACGACGCCGAGAACGCCGCCGACCTCGGCGGCCTCACCGGCACCCGGCTCGGCCTCGCGGTGGTCGGCCGGCTCGCCCGCAAGCACGGTCTGAAGGTGTCCTTCCGGCCCTCCGCGCGCGGCGGCACGGGCGTCCTGGTGCTCATCCCCCAGGACATCCTGAGCCTGCCCTCAGTGTCCGCCCCGGCCGCCCCGGCGCCGACGGAACACCAGGTCAGGCCCACCGCGGCGACCCCGCCCGCCGAGGACAGCTCCCTCGCCGAGCCGCACCCCCAGGCGTCGTACGCCGCCGCCCGCGCCCCCGAGGACCTCGACCCGGACCCGGTCCCCACCCACGAGTCGCCCCGGCGCGAGACCGACACCCCGCCGAACGGCACCCCCACGACCGGCACTCCCGCGACCGGCGGCCTCCCCAAGCGCCGCCGCGGCCGGACCCTCGCGCACGCCGAGCGCAGCCGCGCCCACCTCACGAACCGGGCCGACCCGGAGCCCCGTACGACCGACTCCAAGGCCACCGCCGCCCGCTTCAGCAGCTTCCGCCAGGCCGTCCGGGGCACCGCGCCGGACCAGGCGGCGGTCCAGGGAACGGTGCCCGAGGACGACGCCGTACGGGCCGAATCCGTACAGGACGAATCCGCGGACGCCGTACGCGGCGAAGAAGCCGTACGGGAGTCCACCCCCGCGCATCCCTCGCACACCCCCTCGCACACCCCCTCGCATCCGGAAGGCGACACCACTTCATGACCGGCACCACCACCGCCGACGAGAAGCTCTCCTGGCTCATCGAGGGCCTCCTCGAGCGCACCCCGGGCGCCCGGCACGCGCTCGTGCTCTCCCGGGACGGCCTGAAGCTGTGCCGCACACCGGAGCTCACCGTCGACCGCGCCGACCAGCTCGCCGCGATCGCCGCCGGCATCCAGTCGCTGTCCCACGGGGCGTCCGTGGAGTTCGGCGACGGCACCGGGGGCGTGCGCTCGGCCATGACCGAGTTCTACGGCGGCGTCCTGTTCATCGTGGAGGCGGGCGACGGCGCCCACCTCGCCGTGGTCACCGCCGAGGACGCGGACGCCGGTCTGGTCGGGCACAACATGAGCGAGCTCGTGGAACAACTCGGCGAACACCTGAGCGCGCAGCCCCGGACGTCATGAGCCGTCCGGGCAGGGACGACGCGCCCGACCGGCTCTACACCCTCACCGGAGGGCGCAGCCGGTCCGCGCCCGACACCCCGTTCGACCTGGTGACACTCGTGGTCGCCGAGTGCGATCCGGTGGTGGGCATGCAGTCGGAACACGCGGCGATCCTGCGGTTGTGCGAGCGGCCGACGGCGGTCGTGGAGATCGCCGCCGTGCTGAAGCTGCCGGTGTCCATCACCCGCATCCTGCTCTCCGACCTGCTCGCCGCGGGCCGCGTCAGCGCCCGCCACCCCCAGAAGGCCGCTCTTCCCGATCCCGACATCCTGGAGCAGGTGCTCGTTGGACTCCGTAACCTCTGATGCCCGTACGTCCCAGGGGGCCGACGCCCCTGCGCCCCTGGGGGCACAGGCCGACAACGGTCTGAAGATCGTCATCGTGGGCGGCTTCGGCGTCGGCAAGACCACCCTGGTCCGCTCCGTGAGCGAGATACGTCCCCTCAACACCGAGGAGACGATGACGCAGGCCGGCGCGGCGATCGACGACATCAGCGAGGTGCGCGGCAAATCCGCGACCACGGTCGCCTTCGACTTCGGGCGCATCACGCTGGACGCCCGCAATGTGCTGTACCTGTTCGGCGCGCCGGGCCAGGAGCGTTTCTGGTTCCTGTGGGACCGGCTGTTCTCGGGCACGCTCGGCGCCGTCGTCCTCGTCGACACCCGGCGCATCGACGACTCCTGGTACGCGATCGACCGGCTGGAACACCACGGGACGCCGTTCATCGTGGCCTGCAACGACTTCGGCGGCTCCGCGCACACTCCCGCCCAGATCCGCGAAGCCCTCGACCTCGATCCGCAGGTCCCGCTGCTCGACTGCGACGCGCGTTCGCGGGAGTCCAGCAAACGGGTGCTGATCACGCTGGTGGAACACCTGAAGACTTTGTACGCCGCCGAAAGCGACCTCAAATCACCGGAGTTGGCCCTGTGACCCCCGCCCCCGTGCCCCTCAGCGGGCCCCGGTTCCAGACCGAACCCGCCGAGCTGTACCGGGAGATGCGGCGCGACCACGGTTCCGTGACTCCCGTCGTCCTGGACGGCGACATCCCGGCGTGGCTGGTGCTCGGCTACCGCGAACTGCACCAGGTCACCGGCGATCCCGTGCTGTTCAGCCGCGACTCCGAGCTGTGGAACCAGTGGGACCGCATCCCCGACGACTGGCCACTGCTGCCGATGATCGGCCGCAAGCAGCCCTCGATCCTCTACACCGTCGGCGAACGCCACCGCGAGCGCGCCGCGATGATCAGCGACGCCCTCGAAGCCGTCGACCCCTTCGACCTGCGTTCGCAGGCCGAGAAGTTCGCCGACGAACTCATCGACGCGGCGTGCGCCAAGGGCGAGACGGACCTCATCGGGGACTACGCCGCCCTGCTGCCCGTCCGCGTCCTCGCCACGCTGTACGGCTTCGCCGAGGAACAGGGACCCGGCCTCGTCACCGCCCTCAACGACATGATCAACGGCCGTGAGGACGCGCTGGCCGGACAGCAGCACCTGGCCGGTTCCATGGCCCGGCTGATCGCCGACCGGAAGGCAGCGCCCGCAAACGACGTCGTGTCCCGCATGCTCGCGAACACGGCCGGCTTCACGGACGAGGAGATCATCCAGGACCTGATGGTCATGATGGCCGCCGGCCACCAGCCGACCGCGGACTGGATCGGCAACTCGCTGCGCCTGATGCTGACCGACGAACGCTTCGCCGCCTCCCTCTTCGGCGGCCGCAACAGCGTCGCCGAGGCCATGAACGAGGTCCTCTGGGAGGACACCCCCACCCAGAACGTGGCCGGCCGCTGGGCCTCCCGCGACACCCAGCTCGGCGGCCACCGCGTCCGCGCGGGCGATCTCCTCCTCCTCGGCCTCCAGGGCGCCAACTCCGACCCGCAGGTCCGCACCGACGGCTCCGCCCTCACCGGCGGCAACAACGCCCACTTCTCCTTCGGCCACGGGGAGCACCGCTGCCCGTTCCCGGCGCAGGAGGTCGCGGAGGTCATCGCGCGGACGGGGATCGAGGTCGTGATGGACCGCCTGCCGGACATCGACCTGGCGGTCCCCGCCGACACCCTGACCCGGCGCCCCTCACCGTGGCTGCGGGGCCTGACCGAACTGCCCGTGCGCTTCACCCCGACCCCGGCCCTGGGAGGCACCCCCGCATGACCAGTCGTATCGTCCTGGACCCGTTCGTGTCCGACCTGGACGGTGAGAGCGCTCGGCTCAGGGAGGCGGGACCGCTCGCCGCCGTCGAACTGCCCGGCGGCGTCCCGGTCTGGGCCGTCACCCATCACGCCGAGGCACGCGCCCTGCTCACCGACCCCCGGCTGGTCAAGGACATCAACGTCTGGGGTGCCTGGCAGCGCGGCGAGATAGCCCCCGACTGGCCGCTGATCGGGCTCGCCAACCCCGGCCGCTCCATGCTCACGGTGGACGGCGCGGACCACCGCCGGATGCGCACGCTGGTCGCGCAGGCGCTCACACCGCGCCGGGTGGAGCAGATGCGGGAGCGCATCACGAAACTGACGGAGGGTCTGCTGGACTCCCTGGCACCGGGCCCGGACGGGGTCGTCGACCTGAAGGCCGACTTCGCCTACCCCCTCCCCATGTACGTCGTCGCCGACCTCATGGGCATCGAGGAGTCCCGGCTCCCCCGCCTCAAGGAACTCTTCGAGAAGTTCTTCTCGACGCAGACCCCGCCCGCGGAGGTCATCGCCACGCTGACGGAGTTGGCCGGGATCATGGCGGCGACGGTCGCCGCGAAGCGGGCGGAGCCCGGTGACGATCTGACCTCGGCCCTGATCCTGGCCTCCGAGGACGGCGACCACCTCACCGACGAGGAGATCGTCTCCACCCTCCAGCTGATGGTCGCGGCGGGCCACGAGACGACGATCTCCCTGATCGTCAACGCGGTGGTCAACCTCTCCGCCCACCCCGAGCAGCGCGCCCTCGTCCTCTCCGGCGAGGCGGACTGGTCGGCGGTCGTGGAGGAAACGCTCCGCTACTCGACTCCGACCTCGCACGTCCTGATCCGCTTCGCGACGGAGGACGTACCCGTCGGGGACAAGGTGATCCCCGCGGGCGACGCCCTGATCGTCTCGTACGGCGCGATCGGCCGCGACGAGAACGCCCACGGTCCGAGCGCGGGCGACTTCGACATCGCCCGCACCACGAAGAACCGTCACATCTCCTTCGGCCACGGCCCGCATGTCTGCCCCGGCGCCGCCCTCTCCCGCCTGGAGGCGGCGGTCGCCCTCCCGGCCCTGTACGCCCGCTTCCCGTCCCTGGACCTGGCGATCCCCTCCTCAGAACTCCGCAACAAGCCGGTGGTAACCCAGAACGACCTGCACGAACTCCCGGTACACCTGACCCCGACCCCCTGACCCGCTCCCTCGCCCCAGGCCTCGCCCCGCTCCCTCGCCCCAGGCCTCGCCCCGCTCCCTCGCCCCGCTCCCTCGCCCCGCTCCCTCGCCCCAGGCCTCGCCCCGGGCCCCCGCCCCGCTCCCTCGCCCCGGGCCCAGCCCCGGGCCCCCGCCCCGGACCCAGCTGGACGTCTTTCCGGCTGCGGGTGGGTGGGGGCCCGCACCCCTGAAGGGGCGCTGCGCGCGTCTTCGACCTGTCCGGCGTTGAGGACGAGGCCGTTCAGGCCGATGCGGGGTCCGGGGGCCTCAGAGATGGCATGGGTAGGGGCGGCGGGGGCGAGGAAAAGCGGGCCCCCGCCCCGTCTCACCCGCCGGACGAGGTTTCCACCACGTTTCGCATAACGGATACGCTCCCACCGTGGCTGATATCCAGATCCCCGCTGACATCAAGCCCGCCGACGGACGTTTCGGCGCGGGCCCCTCCAAGGTGCGCACGGAGGCGCTCGACGCGCTGGCCGCGACCGGTACCTCCCTCCTCGGCACCTCCCACCGCCAGGCCCCGGTCAAGAACCTGGTCGGCAAGGTCCGCGAGGGCGTGCGCGACCTGTTCTCGCTCCCCGACGGCTACGAGGTCGTCCTCGGCAACGGCGGCTCCACCGCCTTCTGGGACGTCGCGACCCACGGCCTGATCGACAACAAGTCCCAGCACCTCACCTTCGGCGAGTTCAGCTCCAAGTTCGCGAAGGCCGCCAAGCTCGCCCCCTGGCTCGCCGAGCCCACCGTCATCTCCTCCGACCCGGGCACGCACCCCGAGCCGACGGCCGAGGCGGGCGTGGACGTCTACGCCTATACCCACAACGAGACCTCCACCGGCGTCGCCGCCCCCCTCAAGCGCGTCAACGGCGCCGACGAGGGTTCCCTCGTTCTGGTGGACGCCACCTCGGGCGCAGGCGGCCTCCCGGTCGACATCACCGAGACGGACGTCTACTACTTCGCCCCGCAGAAGTCCTTCGCCTCCGACGGCGGCCTGTGGATCGGCGTCTTCTCCCCCGCCGCCATCGAGCGCGCCGAGCGCATCCACGCGAGCGGGCGTCACGTGCCGGAGTTCTTCTCGCTCCCCACGGCGATCGACAACTCCCGCAAGAACCAGACGTACAACACCCCGGCCCTCGCCACCCTGTTCCTGCTCAACGAGCAGCTGGAGTGGATCAACGGTCAGGGCGGTCTGGAGTGGTCCACGGGCCGTACGAAGGACTCCTCGACCCGCCTCTACACCTGGGCCGAGGAGAGCAAGTACGCGACCCCGTTCGTCGCCGACACCGCCAAGCGCTCGCAGGTCATCGGCACGATCGACTTCGCCGACGAGATCGACGCCGCCGCCGTCGCCAAGGTCCTGCGTGCCAACGGCATCGTCGACACCGAGCCCTACCGCAAGCTCGGCCGCAACCAGCTGCGCATCGCGATGTTCCCGGCGATCGACCCGGCGGACGTCGAGGCGCTGACGAAGTGCATCGACTACGTGATCGAAAAGCTGTAACAGCTACGGCGAGGAAGGGCGCCCGGTGCACGGACGAGCACCGGGCGCCCTTTTCTCATGCGGCCGCGCACCTGACCGCCGGCGCACCCCCGCCACCGGGCGCTCCTGCGGACCCGAAGCTCGCCGAACCGCCCACCGGGATCGCCCCGTTGTGCGCGGCGTTCACGGCCGTCACCGTCGTTCCGTGTCGACTGGAGCGTGGTCCCGTACTCCCCCACCCACACCGGCGCGATGTTCTGCTTGAACAGATAGCCCCGGTACTTGTCCCACACGCCCGGCATGTTGTCGGGGAAGGACAGCATCGACTGCGGCTGAGCGTCGCCGGCCGGGTCGTGTACTCCGCGCACGACCACGCGACGAGCGCCGCCCAGCAGAGCTGGTTCAGCGATCCCGATCGAGCCAGTAGGCCAGGGGGCGACTACGACTTGCGCAACAACCTCCGCAGCCCGAACCCCGCCGCCAGAACCGCGGCGACGGCAAGGGCTCCCTTGGCACCGGAGCTCATGCCGCCGCCGTCGCTCCCACCGGCCGACGCCGATCCCCCGCCCTCCGAAGGCGACTTGGAGCCGGAGCCGCCCCCGGGAACCGAACCGGGCTGGACCGGACTGTCCTTGCCCTCGCTGCCGTACATGAGCTTGGACCCGTCGGGGGTGTACGTGACCGACTCCCCCTGCCGCTGGAGCGGCACGTTCAACCGCCCCTGCCGCTTGGGCTTCCCGTCGTTCCAGGCGTACGCGATCCCGCCGAAGTACCCGCGTACGACGAGCTGTTCGCCGTCGGGCGAGAAGGCACCGTCGGTGACCCAGAGGTCGATGGTGGCGACGGGACGGAAGATGTTGGTGCCCGACGTGGACAGCCGGGCGGGACCCTCGTACAGGTGGCCGCCGTCCTCGTTCTTGTCGGCGATGTAGACCCGGCCGGTCTTCGGATGGACCATCAGCGCCTCGGCGTTGCGGGGGCCGTCCGCGTACTTCACGACGTACTGCGTGGCCCGGATCGTCTGGTCCTTGAGCACCTTCGGCTCGGGCAGCTTGTAGATCCACACGTAGGACCACTTGCCGCCGAGGTTGTCGCCGATGTCGCCGACGTAGAGGTCGCCGTCAGGCCCGAGGGAGATGGCCTCGACGTCACGCGGCGCGCCCACCCCCTTCATGGTGATGGTGGCGACGGTCTCGCCGGTCCTGCTGTCGACGGCGTAGAGGTACGGACCGTCGCCGCTGTCGTTGTGGGTCCAGTAGATGCCGGGGTGGAGACGCGAGGCGGCGAGCCCGCTCGACTCGGTGATCCGGGGATCCTTGATCGTGAACCCCCCGTCCCCGTCGGCGGCGACGGCCGGTGCCGGCAGCGCGAGGGCGAGAACGGCAGCGGCGGAGGCGGCTCCGGCGAGGAACGAGGACGATCGGCGCATGGCCCAAGCCTGCCATCCCGGCGCCGCCGGGACCCGGGTGCGCCCGCGGGGAGCCGCGGCCGCAGGCGTGTCCATCCTCACACCTCACACCCCACACGGCCCTTACTGATCGCCCGCCCGATCATCCATGATGAGCGGATGCTCAGGTTCATGCCCGTCGGCGACTCCATGACGATCGGAAGCGCGGGCGAACACACATGGCGTTACCGAATGTGGCAGCACCTGCGCGCGACGTACGGGGGCCCGTTCCGGATCGTCGGCCCGCGCGAGACGCTGTACGACAAGGCGACGGAGTCCGCCGACTCGCACGAGTACGCGGACCCGGACTTCCCGCGCGCCCACCTCGCGGGCTGGGGCGAGGGCTGGCAGCACATGGTGCCCCTGATCGGTGAGGCGGTCCGCACCCAGCGCGCGGACGTGCTCCTGGTCTCCCTCGGCCTGATCGACCTGGGCTTCTACACGAACGCCGTACAGACGGCGGCGAACGCCCGCGCCTTCGTCGCTCAGGCCCGTGCGGCGAACCCGCGCATCCACCTGGTCCTCCTCCCGGTGATACCGAACGTCCGCGCGGAGTCCGACGCGCCCTTCGCCGCCGAGGTCGCCGCCTTCAACGAACTCCTGGCGAAGGCGGTGGCCGACCTGGACGAACCCCGCTCCCCCGTCCTCCTCGCCTCCCCGCCCCCCGCCTACGACTTCCGCCACGACACCTACGACGGCACGCATCCCAACGCGACCGGCGAGCACAAGATCGCGGAGGCTTTCGCGGAGGCGATGTACCAGGCCTGGGACCTGGGCGAGCCCTACTCGGCCTGACCGCCGGCGCCGACCGGCGGCTTTCCCTGCGTCCAGATCACCTCGACGGCCGTGTCGCGGAAGCGCCAGCCGTCGGGCGTGCGCCGGAGCTCGGCCCGGCAGTGACCGCCCACGGTGAAGGCGGTGCCGTCGTGGTGTACGTGAGTCATCAACGCGTTCCAGGACACGACGGCCGCCGCCCCGCCCTCCGCCACCTCGCTCACCACATCCGTCGCCATGTGCTGCGTACGAGCGAACCGCCCGAGCGCCTCGACGGTGTGCCGCAGCACGGCGTCCCGCCCTTCGCTGTCACCGATGGGGGTCCGCTCTCGCACGTCTTCCGTGAAGTACTCCCGCGCCCATGCCGCGTCGATCTTCCCCACGTCCAGGGACCGGAAGAACCGGCTGACGAGCGTGGAGATGGCGAGGTGATGGTGATGGTGATGGTGATCGGAACGAACGGTCTCGGTGGTCATCACCCCACCCTGTTACCTGAACCACGATTGAGGTCAAGGACCTGAGGGGACGTCAAGGACACCCGGAACCGCCCACAGGCTCCCGAACGCGCAGCGCCTCGACCGCCCAGTCCAGCACGGGCGCCACACTCTCCGGTGCCGGCCAGCCGTTGATGACGGCGAGCAGCTCCGTGTACCGCTCCCTGCGCGGGTCGTTGACGGCTTCGAGCCGGGTCAGGACGTGTACGTCGTGAGCGAGGAGCGCCTCGACGACCGGCGCGGCGGCACCGTCTCCCGGCTCGATCCCCGCCGCGAGGACCGGGCCGACCAGCTCACGAACGGTCGGCACCAGCCCGGGGCGGGGCACGCCGCCCCGGGCGCCCTCCTGCTCCGCCGCCAGATGTCCGACCAACCGCCTCACGACGGCCCGGAACTCCCCGTCCTGGGACAGCTCGGCCAACTCCACCCAGGCCGCGATCTGTTCGGGTTCGGGGTTGTCGGGCAGTTCGGGGGTGAACGAGCGCCGGATCCCGACGAACGCGCCGGAACCGGCCGACCCGCCCGACCCGGCGAAGACGGAGTCGAGGAAGTCGTCGATCAGACGTCGGCGTTCGTCCTCGGAGAGCCTCGCCGACCGGTGCATGAGATCCATCTCCTCGGGGCTGGAGTCGCGCCGGGCCACCGCCGTCAGCACCGCGTGCCGCAGCCGCAAGGCGCGGATCTGCACGGCGAGCGCGTCCGCGTGCGCTGCCGCGACCTCGGAGAGCGAGAGCTCGCGTGCCACGACCTTCCGGATGTCCGGAAGTCCTACTCCCAGTTCACGCAGGGTCCGTACGAGATCCAGACGCGCGAGGGCGTCGGCGCCGTAGAGGCGGTAGCCGGCCGGGCTGCGACCGGTCGGCGGCACGATGCCCCGATCGGAGTAGAACCGAATCGCCTTGACCGTCAGCCCGGTCCGCCGCGCCAGCTCACCGATCGAGCAGAGCGGACCAAGGGGGTCGTTCATGCCGCCGTCCATGTCCCCACCCTGCCGCCTCCCCCTACGGGAGACTCAAGCGACCGCCGGGAACTGATCCCCACGTGACCACGTCACCGTGCGTATCGTTGTACCGCGCGGCTGCACTCGACCGGGTTTCGGCCGGGGAGGAACGTCACGATGACCGTCCTTGAAGACAGGATCGAGATGGCCGAGGAAAGCGGCGAACTGACTCTGGACGTCATGTTCGAGTGTCTCGAGAAGATGCCCATCCTCGAGGGAACGAAGGTCGAGATCGTCGGGGGGGGGAACATCTTCATGTCACCGCAGCGGCAGCACCACTGGGAGATCATCCTCGACATCGTGGAGCAACTGCGCGCCAAGTACCCGCGCAAGGGGCTGGCGTCGGACGTACGGATCGACTTCCCGGGACACCTGAACGGTTTCGCCTGTGACGTGGCCGCGATGGCCGATCGTTCGGTGAAGGACGGCAAGGGCCGTTGGCGCTACCAGGACGTCGAGTTCGTGGCGGAGGTCATCTACAAGGACACCGCCGCCAACGACTACAGCCCCAAGAAGCTCACCTACGCCCTCGCCGAATTCCCCGTCTACCTCATCGCCGACCCCTACCAGGGCAGGTGTCACCTCTTCACCGAGCCCAAGCGCGGCGACTACACGGTCGAGACGAAGATCGTCTTCGGTGACCCCGTCGATCTCGCCACCACCGTGGTCGGCCTCACCCTCAAAACGGACGAGTTCCCCCGCGACTGACCCGCCACGCGGACACCTCCCTTGCCTAGAGCGCACTCCACCCCGTTGGCTAGGGAGTCATGAAGTACACGCAGCTCGGACGCACGGGACTCAAGGTCAGCCGACTCGTCCTCGGCACCATGAACTTCGGTCCGCAGACCGACGAAGCCGACAGCCACGCCATCATGGACGCGGCACTGGACGCAGGGATCAAATACTTCGACACTGCCAAGTAGGCATTTTGGCGCATCGAGATACGCAGCGACCGCCGCCCCCCATGTAGAGGAGCGGCGGTCGCGGGCTCGGGGAGCCCGCTGATCACCAGGCGAATGCCTCCGGAGACGGGCCCGGCCCGGGGAAGATCTCGTCGAGCGAGGTGAGGATTTCCTCGCTCAGTTCCAGCTCTACGGCGCGCAGCGCGGAGTTGAGCTGTTCGGCGGTGCGCGGACCCACGATCGGGCCGGTCACACCGGGGCGGGTCAGCAGCCAGGCCAGGGCGGCCTCGCCGGGCTCGATCCCGTGCTTGTCGAGGAGGTCCTCGTAGGCCTGGATCTGGGCGCGGGTGGCGGGGTTAGCGAGGGTGTCGGCGGCCCGTCCGGAGGCGCGTCGGCCACCCTGGACCTCCTTCTTGATGACTCCGCCCAGCAGCCCGCCCTGGAGCGGCGACCAGGGGATGACCCCGAGGCCGTACTCCTGCGCGGCCGGGATGACCTCCATCTCGGCGCGGCGTTCGGCGAGGTTGTAGAGGCACTGCTCGCTGACGAGGCCGATGGTGCCGCCGCGGCGGGCGGCGATCTCGTTGGCCTGGGCGATCTTGTAGCCAGGGAAGTTGGAGGAACCGACGTAGAGGATCTTGCCCTGCTGGACGAGCGTGTCGATCGCCTGCCAGATCTCCTCGAAGGGAGTGGCGCGGTCGACGTGATGGAACTGGTAGACGTCGATGTAGTCGGTCTGCAGCCGCTTCAGGCTGGCGTCGACGGCCCTGCGGATGTTCAGCGCGGAGAGCTTGTCGTGGTTGGGCCAGGGGGCCTCGCCGTCGGCGGCCATGTTGCCGTACACCTTGGTCGCGAGCACGGTCTTGTCGCGCCGCTCGCCGCCCTTGGTGAACCAGTTGCCGATGATCTCCTCGGTACGGCCCTTGTTCTCGCCCCACCCATAGACGTTGGCCGTATCCACGAAATTCAGCCCCGCGTCCAGCGCCGAGTCCAGGATCGCGTGGCTGGTGGGTTCGTCGGTCTGAGGTCCGAAGTTCATGGTGCCGAGCACCAGCCGACTGACCTTGAGTCCCGTGCGTCCGAGCTGCGTGTACTCCATGGCCCCCAAGCCAACGCCTTCGAGCCCGCTCAAGGCAAGCGGTACCTGCGCCTCTGCGCGCCTTCCTCAGCCGCTTACGCGTGACTGTCCGAGGTCACCCCGCCGTACCGGTGAGCGCCCGGTAGACAGTCGCCTGACCGATGCCAAGAGCCTTGGCGATGGCACCGTAGCTCTGACCCTCCGCCCTCAAGTCTTCGGCGCGCTGGATCATCTTGGGGTCCATGGCCTTGGGACGCCCGCCCACCTTGCCCTGCGCCTTGGCGGCGGCGAGTCCGGCAACGGTCCGGTCCTTGATGAGCGCCCGCTCGAACTCGGCCATGGCCGCGATGATCTGGAAGAACAGTCGCCCGTCGGCGGAAGTGGTGTCGACGGAGGACAGAGCACCGGTCAGCACCTTGAACCCCACTCCCTTGGCACGCAAGCCGTCAACGATGGACACCAGGTCGATCAGCGACCGGCCAAGACGATCGAGCTTCCAGACGCACAGGGTGTCGCCCTCACGCAGGTAGTCGAGTACGGCTGTCAGCTCTGGCCGGTCGGCGTTCTTCCCGCTGGCCGTTTCCTCGAAGATGCGGGCGCAGCCTGCCTCCGTCAGCGTGGCGCGCTGTAGCTGCGCCTCCTGGTCTTCGGTGCTGATGCGTGCGTACCCGATGAGGTGCCCCGTGGGAGTGATGATCTTCGACACGAGCCGGATCGTTCCACAACTCATTCCAAAACATCAAGCGTTCCAGAACATCGAATGCATGAGTTTCGGAACGGGATGACGGCACGCTCTGGAGCGTTCCGATAACCATCGTTTCTGGAATGACCCTGGCGTGATCACGCCCCGCCACGGTCAACGGCTTGAAGTTCCAGACAGCACGGGAGTTCAGCTCGGCCATGGCAGCACGGTGAGTTCCGGCCACTGGCTCTTCCAGCGCGTGGCCTTGGCCTCGTAGACCTCCTGCGGGGCAAGGACCGGGTTGGGGCGGACCACAAGGTTGAAAATGTCGGAGAGCCCATGGGGTGCATACACGCGCCACTCTCCGGTCGGTTCCAGCCTCACGCCCAGGCAGCACGTGGTCGCCGCGAAGCAGTCGATCGCAGTCTCGGCCGAATCGTGTGGCGGGCAGGGCTTCCCGAACTTCTGCTCGTACCAGAGATGGACGCGCGCCTCGTTACGGATCTCCACCTCGGCCGACAGGTCGTCGAACACCTCTCGCCCTGCCTTGATCACCTCATCCTCTGCCGTCCAGGACAGGTCGATGTTGTCGAAGTAGAAGAGGTCGTAGTCCTTGATGCCGGTGGCCGGTGGCCTGCCGGTGACCACGTTCCACACCGTTTGGAAGAGACACCCCGCTGTCACGTACCAGCCGGGCAAGGCCATCGTCGCTGCCCTGCCCAGCACCTCCGTCAATACCTCGTTGCGGGAGAGCACAGTCCGCAAAACGCCAAGCTGCTCATCGAGAGGAAGTCGACCAAACATCGGTCCTGCGTATCACGTCCGCCGGGATGCACGAAGCGAGTTGACGCCAAGCGGAGGCGTCGAAGCGGCGGCGAAGGGGCGGGGGTATGACCCTGTGAAGGCGCCATAGCAGACCGCCCTGTCTTGGCAGCTCAGGTCCTGCCACGGTTCCAGGGGTCGCCAGAGGCTCGGCGAATCATGTAGCGCCTTGTCCTGCTTCTTCATGAAGTGGGGCGCTTGCGCGCCCCTGCCTCGACCTACCGTTGTACGTAAGGGGCTTTCCACTGTGCGGCCCCTTCGGGGCCGTCCTCGATGTTGACGCGCTTCGGACGGTGGCGGCCTTCCGGCCGCCCCTTGCCGCTTCCTCCTTCGCCCTTGCCCCAAAGGCTTCGCTCTGTCGGTCCCGCCAGGGGCCGCCCTGTCCTTGCCCCTGGTGCCCTCCGCTTCCCCTTCCTTCGGCTCGCCACTGTCTCCAGAGAGAGAAGAACAGCACGAACTACCAGGTCAGAAGCGTGCCACTACACGTCTCGCGTGCAGTGGCACCCCCGATCGACACGTACTGCGTGCATCTCGCTCGCCCCACCTGCACGTCTCACCTGTCGGCCCTACGGACGCCAGCGTCTCGCCGGATACACGCGGTGCTCTTCACAGAACTTGTCTCCGATGCCCTTCTGCACGCGACACTCCGTAAGGACAAGGCACCGCCGGTTCGACTCGGGCTCGACGAAACCCCACCCCTTGGCCCTACGGATGTGGTTGTTCAGCGCGTTGACCGACAAGGACTTGCCGTTCTTGTCGGCGAGCACCTCGTTCAGCTTCCCCTTGGGGAACTCCGCGTGCCCGATCTGGTTCGCCCACCCCATGGCCGCGTACTCGACACGGTGGGCGTAGTCGAAGCGCGGGTCCCTGGCCCGGCGCTTGTACTCCTCCTGAGAAACGGCGATGTAGTCACCCTCGAACTGGATCGGCGTACGCCCCACAGGCAGCCCCTTCGTCCACGGCGCCGTGAGCGCCGGTAGGTCCCCGTCGAAGCGGGGGTCATGGGCTCCCTTCTGGTAGGCGTGCGCCTGATCAGCCGAGGTGGAAGATGTATAGAGGCACAGCGGTACCCAACATGTCGGACTCCGCCGGCACTCCCGAGGTTGCGATGACGCCCGTCACAGCAATCCGAGCACGGGAAGGGCCCTGTGATCGAGCCCTGCTCGTTTCGACCCTGGTCCTAGCCGTGCGTCGCCGTGAACTGCCGTACCCGATCGCTGAAGTCCCGGGGGAACTCGATCTCGATGCGGCCGATCCTCTGACGCATCTTTCCCTCGTCGAGGGTCACGAGAGGCTTGCCGCCGATGTAAGCAACCGGGACGTCGTCGATGTGCACGGTCACCCTCAGCCCGGCGGAACGGAGTTCCTTGCCCTTCTCCTCATCGGTGGAGAGTTGCGCCCAACGCTGCCGGTACGTCTGGCCGGTCGGGATCTCTTCCCAGGTGTCAGGCCGGGTGGGGAGGGACATGAGCTGTTCTCGCTTCGCATCCAAGCGCGCGTACGACTCCCGATACTCCTGCTTACCGGTCTCGGAGGAGTAGAGCCCGGCCTCCCGATCCTCACGCAGTTCCGCCAGAGCGCGGGTCACTTCCTCGACGTCCTTCGTGTGGTCGACACCGGGACGGAAGACTCGACGGACGATCTCGATATCTCCTGCTACACGCAGGAACTCGCCCTCGACCGTGCTCTCAAGAAGAGCCGCGCTGATGCTCTTGTTCCCCGTGCTGCACGGCTTGTGGGTGATTCTGCTGGCGCAGCGGTAGTGGAGCCAGTTGTGGCCAGGAGCGCGGTATACCGGCTCATCGCAAGCGCAGAACGCCACCCTCAGCAGTGGGGAACCTCCCGTACGGCTGCCGGACCTCTTGCTGGTGTTCTCCTCCAGCTTCTTGCTCGCGAGTTCCCAGTCCTCTTTAGAGATCAGCGGTTCAGCACGCTGAAGCGGCAAACCGTCAGCACCACGGACGAGACGAGTCCGCCGCTCGGTCCGTCCATCGGGGAGAGTGACCTCTTCGGTCATCTCAACCTGTCCCAGGAGGGCGGGAGAACGGAGCAACTTGGCCAAGTTGCTGGAGGTCCATCGCGACCCCTTCGGCTCCTTGCCGCTCCGGATGCGCTGGGCATCGACGGAGGCCGGTGTCTTGGTGGCGTCTTCGTTGAGCCACCGGCAGAGACTGTTCGCGGACTCGCCGCCGATGATCCTACGCACGATCTCTCGCAGCGTCCCAGCGGTGTTCAGCCCGTACTCGTCGGGCACGAGCTTCCAGCCGTCGCCGGTCTCCGCCTTCTCCGGTCGGTAGCCGTACGGCACCTTGCCTCCGCGCCAGCGCCCTTCCTTCATCAGGTGCACATAAGACGACTTGGCCCGGGCTTTGATGGCTTCGAGCTCCCCCTCCGCGAAGGAGGCGATGAGCTGGAACAGGATGCGCCCCATGGGGGACGACAGGTCGATGTCCCCCTCCGCCGTAGCGATCTGCTTGCCGGTTCGGTCACACCACTCCGCGAGTACGTTGACGTGGATCACCCGCCGAGACAACCGGTCGAGCTTCCACGCGCAGATGATGTCGAACTCCCCAGCGCGGGACTCCTCCCACGCCAGGCGGTGCTCGATATCGCTCACGTCCTTGCCGATCGTCGACGGCAGCCACTTGCCGAACTCCGGACGTTTCCACGGTTCGATGCCGCCGGACACGTCGACGTCCTCGACCCAACCGACGATGACGTGTCCGTTCCCGTCCGCCCATCGCTGGATGGATGCCTTCTGACGGACGACCGACGTGCTCTCGTCGCTCTCCCTCGACAGGCGAACTACCCCCAGAACCCTTGCCACTTCGGCACCTTTCTCCCCAGTTCAGAAGACGAAGCTAGGCAAAAACAAAGCTAATGTCAAAATGACTTCTTCGACACCGCGAACGTGTACGGCTGGGGCGAGAACAAGGGCCGTACGGAAGAGATCATCGGAAACTGGTTCGCGAAGGGCGGTGAGCGGCGCGACAAGGTCGTGCTCGCCACCAAGGTGTACGGGAACATGGCCGCCGACGGCGACGCCTGGCCCAACCACGACAAGCTGTCGGCCCTCAACATCCGACGGGCCGTGGACGCCTCCCTCAAGCGGCTGCGGACCGACTACATCGACGTCTACCAGTTCCACCACGTCGACCGCCGCACTCCCTTCGAGGAGATCTGGCAGGCCGTCGACGTGCTGGTGCAGCAGGGCAAGATCCTCTACGTGGGATCCAGCAACTTCCCCGGGTACAAGATCGCCCAGGCCAACGAGATCGCCGCCCGGCGCCACGGCACCATCGGTCTCGTCAGCGAGCAGTGCCTCTACAACCTCGCCGAGCGGCGCGCGGAGATGGAGGTCATCCCGGCCGCGCAGGAGTACGGCCTCGGGGTCATCCCCTGGTCGCCGCTGCAGGGCGGACTGCTCGGCGGCGTCATCAAGAAGGAGGTCGAGGGCGGGCGCAGGGCGAGCGGCCGGGCCGCCGACTCCCTCGCCAACACCACCATCCGCGCGCAGGTCCAGTCGTACGAGGATCTGCTCGACAAGCACGGGATCGAGCCCGGCGAGGCCGCCCTGGCCTGGCTGCTGACCCGCCCCGGCGTCACCGGCCCCATCGTCGGCCCCCGTACCGCCGCACAGCTCGACTCGGCCCTGCGCGCGGTCGAACTGGAGCTGTCGGACGAGCTGCTGACCGGTCTGGACGAGATCTTCCCGGGTCCGGGCCCGTCCCCGGAGGCCTTCGCCTGGTAGCGCTCCCCAGGGGGCGCCCGCCGGGGCGCCCCCTCAAGGGGCGTGGGGAACCGCGCGACCGGCCACGACCTGCCCGCGGGCAGACGAGCTGCGCGGTGTTCCGGCCGACCCGGCGGAGCGGTCCGGGGGTGTAGCCGGCGTCGTCGAACAGCTCCGCCGCCGGCGACGCGGCCGGCATCGGCCGCTGGAACGGCGAGG
>NZ_JBEYFS010000224.1:0-19516 GCF_040634475.1 Streptomyces sp. NPDC007095 | reverse complement strand
CCTCGTACTGGACGTACTTGGGCTTTCGGCCGGTGCGGCGAGAGTGCGTGCCGGGCGTCGCGACGGGGCGAACGTTGCCTGTTGCGGCACTAGGTCCTGTCCGTCGGCTCAGGCCGCAGACACGGGGCCGCCGGGTGGCGGGTAGGCGTCCGCTTTCGGGTGACCCCTCAGCCTGTCGTCGGGGCCCGGCGGTTCGGCGTGTCCGAGCATCGCAGTCGACCGGGGCGTCGCCGCCCGCACCGTCCGCCGCCGGAGCTCGCCGTGCACATCCTGCTCGTGGCCAGCGCCTTCAACAGTCTCACCCAGCGCGTCCACGTCGAACTGCGCGACCACGGGCACACGGTCGCGGTGGAACTCGCGCTGCCCGAACGCCCGTTGGCCGAGGCCGTCCGACGGCACGCGCCGGACCTCGTGCTCGCGCCGATGCTGAAGACGGCGATCCCCCGCGAGGTGTGGGCCGCGTACCCGTGCTTCATCGTCCACCCGGGGCCCTTCGGGGACCGGGGGCCGTCCTCGCTGGACTGGGCGATCCAGCGGGGCGCCGACCGATGGGGGGTGACGGTCCTTCAGGCGGACGAGGACATGGACGCCGGGGACGTCTGGGCGTCCGTCGACTGCGCGGTGCCGCCGGTGGGCAAGAGCGACCTGTACCGGGGCGAGATCGCCGACGCCGCGCTCAAGGCCGTCCTGCTCGCCGTGGAACGCTTCTCCTCCGGTACCCACACCCCACGCCCACAGGGTTCGGCCCACGCCGAGTACACCCCGGTGCGCATCCGCCCGTACCTCGACCAGAGCGTCCGGCGGATCGACTGGGACGCCGACTCCACCGAGACCGTCCTGCGTAAACTGCGCGCGGCGGACTCGCAGCCCGGCGTGCTGGACGTGCTGTGCGGCGCCGAGTGGTACCTGCACGGCGGTCACCTCGAGGGCGGCCTGCGCGGTGCCCCGGGCGAGCTGCTGGCCACCCGGGCTGGGGCGATCTGCCGGGCCACGACGGACGGCGCGGTCTGGATCCCCGAACTGCGGCGCAGGCGCGCTCCGGGACAGCAGCCCACGTACAAGCTGCCCGCCGCACGGGCCCTCGGCGACCGGCTGCCGTCCCTGCCGGAGCTCGCCGCACCGGATTCCGCGGACCCGCGCCGGCGCACCTGGACGGACATCGGGTACCGGGAGGAGGGGAGCGTCGGAGTCCTCTCGTTCTCGTTCCCCGGCGGAGCGATGAGCACCACGCAGTGCCGACGCCTTCTCGACGCCTACCGACAGGCGTGCGCGCGGCCCACCTCGGTGCTGGTGCTGGGCGGGCAGCGGGACTTCTTCTCCAACGGGATCCACCTCAACGTCATCGAGGCCGCCGAGGACCCCGCCGCCGAGTCCTGGGCCAACATCAACGCCATCGACGACCTCGTCGAGGCGGTCCTGACCACCACGGACCGGCTCGTGGTCTCCGCCGTCGCGGGCAACGCCGCGGCGGGCGGGACGATGCTCGCCCTCGCCGCCGACGAGGTCTGGTGCCGCGCCGGTGCCGTACTCAACCCGCACTACCGGCTCATGGGCCTGTACGGCTCGGAGTACTGGACGTACACACTGCCGCGCCGCGTGGGTGCGGCGACTGCCGACCGGCTCCTGGGCGAGGCCCTGCCGATGGGCGCGGCGAGCGCCCGCGACCTCGGGCTCGTCGACCGGGTGGTCGACTGCGGTCCCGGGGACTTCGCCACGCAGGTCGGCCGCCTCGCGGCCCGGCTTGCGGCACTGCCGGGATCACCGTCGCGGATCGCCGCGAAGAAGGCGGAACTGGAACGCCAGGAGTGCGGCGAGCCCCTGGCCGCCTTCAGGGAGCGGGAGCTGACCAGGATGCGCCGCACCTTCGACGACCCGGACGCCCCCTACCACGCCCTGCGCCGCGCGTTCGTCCACAAGCGACGACCGCAGTCCACCCCGCCGCACCTCGGCCTCGCGGCGACCACGGCCACGAGGACGGCCCCGGGAGCGGAACGGTCCACGCGGGCGCGTGTCACTGAAACGGCCCTGGATGACCTCTCGCGTCGGCCGGATGGCTGGTACCAAGAGAGCTGATGGTCGAAAAATAAGCTTTTGTCCCTCACCTCCCCGAGGAGGCGGTCCCATGACAGCGGCGACACCCAGTACGGCCGGCGCGACGAACGCCGGTGGTGCGCCCGCCGACGAGACGCCCACGATCCACATCCTCTGGATCAACGCCGGGCTGAGCTGCGACGGCGACTCCGTCGCGCTGACGGCGGCCATGCAGCCGAGCATCGAACAGATCGCGCTCGGCGATCTGCCGGGTCTGCCCAAGATCGCCGTCCACTGGCCCCTCATCGACTTCGAATGCGGTCCGGTCGGCGGCGCGGACACGTTCATCGAGTGGTTCTTCAAGGGGGAGCGGGGCGAGATCGACCCGTTCGTGCTGGTCGTCGAGGGGTCCATCCCCAACGAGTCGATCAAGCCCGAGGGCTACTGGTGCGGCTTCGGCGACAACCCCGAGACCGGCCAGCCGATCACGACCAGTGAGTGGATCGACCGGCTCGCGCCCAAGGCGCTCGCCGTCGTCGCCATCGGCACCTGTGCCACGTACGGCGGTATCCACGCCATGGCGGGCAACCCGACCGGCGCGATGGGCGTGCCCGACTACCTCGGCTGGGAGTGGAAGTCGCACGCCGGCATCCCCATCGTGTGCGTACCCGGCTGCCCCATCCAGCCCGACAACTTCGCGGAGACGCTGACGTACCTGCTCTACCAGGCGGCCGGCTCCGCCCCGATGATCCCCCTCGACGACAAGCTGCGCCCGTCCTGGCTGTTCGGCGCCACCGTGCACGAGGGCTGCGACCGCGCGGGCTACTACGAGCAGGGCGAGTTCGCGACCGCCTACGACTCGCCCAAGTGCCTGGTGAAGCTGGGCTGTTGGGGCCCGGTCGTCAAGTGCAACGTGCCCAAGCGGGGCTGGATGAACGGCATCGGCGGCTGTCCGAACGTCGGCGGCATCTGCATCGCCTGCACCATGCCCGGGTTCCCCGACAAGTTCATGCCGTTCATGGACGAACCTCCGGGCGCGAAGTTGTCCTCCAAGGCCAGCGGCGCCTACGGCGCGGTGGTCCGCAGACTCAGGTCGCTCACGATCAACACCGTGGACAAGGAGCCGAAGTGGCGCCACACGGGAGACAAGATCACCACCGGATACCGGCCGCCGTGGTGAACCCCCGCCCCACCTGAGACACAGCTCCACGAGCCCGTCCACACCCTCCCGGACCACCCGCGCGAAGAAGGGCACGACACACACGATGGCACCGAAGACGAAGGCGGCCGGCGACGGTAGCGGCCTGATGGAGATGGCCTGGGACCCGATCACGAGGATCGTGGGCAGCCTGGGAATCCACACGAAGATCGACTTCAAGCAGAAGCGGGTCGCGGAGTGCTACAGCACCTCGTCCGTCTTCCGCGGTTACAGCGTCTTCATGCGCGGCAAGGACCCCCGCGACGCGCACTTCATCACCAGCCGCATCTGCGGGATCTGCGGGGACAACCACGCCACCTGCTCGGTGTACGCGCAGAACATGGCGTACGGCGTGAAGCCCCCGAACCTCGGTGAGTGGATCATCAACCTCGGAGAGTCCGCCGAGTACATGTTCGACCACAACATCTTCCAGGAGAACCTGGTCGGGGTCGACTACTGCGAGAAGATGGTCAAGGAGACCAACCCGGGCGTCCTCGAACTCGCCGAACGCACCGAGGCACCGCACGCCGCCGAGCACGGCTACCGCACGATCGCCGACATCATGCGGTCCCTCAACCCCCTCGAAGGCGAGTTCTACCGCGAGGCGCTCCAGGTGAGCCGCTACACCCGGGAGATGTTCTGCCTCATGGAGGGCCGCCATGTGCACCCCTCCACGCTCTACCCGGGCGGCGTCGGCACCATCGCCTCCGTCCAGCTCTTCACGGACTACCTCAGCCGTCTGATGCGCTACGTGGAGTTCATGAAGCGGGTCGTCCCCCTCCACGACGACCTGTTCGACTTCTTCTACGAGGCCCTGCCCGGGTACGAGGAAGTGGGGCGCCGACGGGTGCTGCTCGGCTGCTGGGGCGCGCTCAACGACCCCGAGTACTGCGACTTCACCTACGCCAACATGACGGACTGGGGCCGGCGGATGTTCGTCACCCCCGGCGTGATCGTCGACGGCAAGCTCGTCACCAACGACCTCACCAAGATCAACCTCGGTATCCGCATCCTGCTGGGCAGTTCGTACTACGAGGACTGGGAGGGCCAGGAGCAGTTCGTCACCCACGACCCGCTCGGCAACCCGGTCGACCCGCGCCACCCGTGGAACCAGCACACCATCCCCGCCCCGCAGAAGCGGAACTTCGACGACAAGTACAGCTGGGTCATGTCGCCCCGCTGGTTCGACGGCAAGGACCACCTCGCCCTCGACACCGGCGGCGGCCCCATCGCCCGCCTGTGGTCCACCGCCCTGTCCGGCCTCGTCGACACGGGCTATGTGAAGGCGACCGGTCACAGCGTGGTCATCAACCTGCCGCGCACCATGACCAAGCCCGAGACCACCTTCGAGTGGAAGATCCCGCGCTGGAGCAACGCGCTGGAACGCAACCGCGCGCGCACCTACTTCCAGGCCTACACCGCCGCCGTCGCCCTGCACTTCGCGGAGAAGGCGCTGGAGGAGGTCCGCGCCGGACGCACCCAGACCTGGGAGAAGTTCGAGGTGCCCGACGAGAGCATCGGCGTCGGCTTCACCGAGGCGGTCCGCGGTGTGCTCTCCCACCACATGGTGATCCGTGACGGCAAGATCGCCAACTACCACCCGTACCCGCCGACCCCGTGGAACGCCAGCACCCGGGACACCTACGGCACGCCCGGCCCGTACGAGGACGCGGTGCAGAACACGCCGATCTTCGAGGAGAACTCCCCGGAGAACTTCAAGGGCATCGACATCATGCGTGCCGTCCGCAGCTTCGACCCCTGTCTGCCGTGCGGCGTGCACATGTACGTCGGTGGCGGCAAGACCGTCCAGAAGATGCACGTGCCCACCGGCCTGAGCGGACTGGGCGGATGAGCGCGGGCACGACCATCGACGCGACGAAGGCGGCACCGGCGGTCGACGCGGTGCGCACCGGGCAGCGGATCGAGGACGTACTCGACCGGCTCGCCACCACCGGTGACCCGGCCGCCCGCGCGGCGGCCGAGGAACTCGTCCAGGCCCTCATGGACTTCTACGGGGCGGGCCTGGCCCGGATGCTCCACCTGCTGTCCACGCCCGTGGGGCGCAGAACCCCCGGCGATCCCCTGGCGGGCCTGCTCGGCGACGAACTGGTCGCGAGCCTCCTCGTCCTGCACGACCTGCACCCCGAGGACCGGACGACCCGCATCACCCGCGCGCTCGACAGCGTCCGCGACCACGAACTGGACGTCGTGGACTTCGACGAGGAGACGGGCACCCTGCGGCTGCGGGCGGCCGGAGGCGGCGGATGCGGTTGCGCGGCGAGTGCTACGACGGCCCAGCAGGCGGCCGAGGACGCGCTCGCCTGCTTCGCGCCGGAGGTCACGGCGGTCGAGGTGCAGGCCGCCGACCGCTCGGGGGAGCCCCCGCTCCTCCAGATCGGCACCGGCCCCGGGACCCGCGCAGGCACCACCGCCCGCCCGGCCCCGGCGAAGACCCCATGAGCGCGCCCCCGGCTCCCCGCCCGGCCACGCGCGGCTCCGGGCTGCGCAGGTTCCTGACCGGACGTGAACCGCGGCCGGAGCGGTGCGGACTGTGCGCGGTGGCGGTGGACGAGGCACGCCACCGCCACCTGGTGGACATCGAGCACCGGGCCATCGTCTGCGCCTGTACGTCCTGCGCCCTGCTGATGGAACAGCCGGGCGCCGCACGCGGCCGTTTCCGTGCGGTTCCGGACCGCTTTCTCACCGACCCGGACCACCGCCTCGACGAGAGTGCCTGGGAGGCGCTGCAGATCCCGGTCGGCGTCGCCTTCTTCTTCCGCAACGCCACGCTCGACCGGCTGGTGGCCCTCTATCCGAGCCCGGCCGGGGCCACCGAGAGCGAGCTCGATCCGGCGACGTGGACCGCCGTCCTCGGCGACAGCCGCCTCGCCGAACTGCTCGAACCCGATGTGGAGGCGCTGCTGCTGCGCCGCCACGAGGGCCGCTGCGAGTGCTATCTCGTGCCCGTCGACATCTGCTACGAACTGGTCGGCCGGATGCGCCTGTTGTGGCAGGGCTTCGACGGCGGCGCCGAGGCCCGCGCCGCCCTCGACACCTTCTTCGAACACGTCGGGCAACGCGCCCGCCCCGTACGCGAGGAGCGCCCGGCGTGACGGAGTTCGCCTTCACCTGCACCGGCGTGCACGCGGACCGGTTCGCCGCCGGACCGACCCTGCTCTTCCGGCTGCGCATCACCGCGACCGGCGACGAACCGGTCCACGCCATGGCCCTGCGCTGCCAGATCCGCATCGAGCCCGCCAAGCGCGGCTACGAGACCGCGGAGGCCGAAGGGCTCGCCGACCTCTTCGGCGAGCGCTCGCGCTGGGGCAGCACCCTCCAGCCGGTGCAGTTCGCCCAGGTCTCCGTCATGGTCCCCGCCTTCACGGGGGAGACCGAGACGGACCTCGTCGTGCCGTGCACGTACGACATGGACATCGCCGCGACCCGCTACTTCGACGCTCTGACCAGCGGGGAGGTGCCGCTGCTGATGCTGTTCTCCGGCACGGCGTTCACCGGAGCGGGCGGCTTTCGCGTCGAACCCGTCCCGTGGGACCGGGAGGCGGTCTTCCGGATGCCGGTGGCCACCTGGCGGGAGATGGTCGAGCAGCACTTCCCCGGCTGCGGCTGGATCCGGCTGCCCCGCGACACCATGGACGCCCTGCTCGCCTTCCGCTCCCGACGGGCCCTGCCCTCCTGGGAGGCGACCGTGCGGGCCCTGCTCGACGAGAGCGGCGGGGCGGCTCCCGCACCACCCCGAAGGTTCACTCTCACCGGCATCACCAGCACCACCGGGAGGACCGCTCCGTGAGCGTGACCACGTTCGCCCCGGAGACCGAGGCCCGCCTCGCCCTCGCCCGGCAGGTGGCGGACGCCGTCCTCTTCGAGGGCTATGTGCTCTACCCGTACCGTGCCTCCGCGGCCAAGAACCGGCTGCGCTGGCAGTTCGGCGTGCTCGTCCCGCCCGCCTGGGGAGCCGACTGCGAGGAGCACGACTTCCAGCACACCGAATGCCTGATGGAACCCAAGGCGGACGCCACCCTCGCGGTCGAGCTGCGCTTCCTGCGCGCCCGGCGCCGCACGGTCCAGCAGGCGCGCCCGGACGGCGGCTTCGACACGGTCCCCGAACTACGGCTCGGGGACCGGACCCTGGTCCCCTGGGACGAGGGAACGGAGGAGCGCGTCGAGGCGGTCGTGCCCGTCGATGAACTCCTGGGCGACGGAGTGCGGGTCTCCTTCGACCGCCCCGCGGGTGAGGACACCGAGTCCGTCCTCGACGAGACCGGTCGCGTCGTCGGCCGGATGGTCCGCCGCTACGAGGAGACGAGCGGCATGCTCCGGTTGTCCGCGAGCGAACTCGACGGGCCCTACCGCGTGCTGCGGCTGACCGCGATCGTCGAGAACACCAGCACCTGGACACCCCCGGACGGCACGGCGGCCGACCGGGACGCGGCCCTCCCGCGCTCCCTGGTCGCCACCCACCTCCTCATGGGGCTGAGCGCGGGGTCGTTCCTGTCGATGACGGATCCCCCCGAGTGGGCGAAGGGCGCGGTCGCGTCCTGCCGCAATCTGCACACCTGGCCGGTCCTCGCCGGCGAACCCGGGCGCGGGGACGTGGTGCTGTCCTCGCCGATCATCCTGGAGGACCACCCGGCGATCGCGCCGGAGAGCCCCGGGGCCCTGTACGACGCCACGGAGATCGACGAGATCCTCGCCCTGCGCACCGCCGCGCTCACCGACGAGGAGAAGCGCGAGGCCCGGGGCACCGACGACCGGGCGGCCGCCGTGATCGACCTGGCGGACACCATGCCGGCGGAGGTCCTGGAGCGCCTGCACGGGGCGGTGCGCAGTCTGCGCGAGGTGGCCGGAGCGGGCGAGGGCACGGGAACGGCGTCCGCCCCGGCCGCGGACGGCTTCCCCGACGAGTTCGGCGTGCCGCGTCCCGACACCCCGTGGTGGGACCCGGCGAGCGACGCGGGCTTCGACCCGGGGCAGGACCGGATCGTCGTCGACGGCCGCTCGCTGGGCGCGGGAAGCAGAGTGCTGCTGCGGCCCGGGCTGCGCCGCACCGACGCGCAGGACCTGTTCCTCGCGGGCCGTACGGCGAAGGTCGAGGCCGTGCTGCACGACGTGGACGGCGGAGTGCACCTGGCGGTGACGGTCGAGGACGATCCGGGCGCCGACATCCGCCGCGAACAGGGCCGCTTCCTCTACTTCCAGCCCGACGAGGTCGAACCGCTGGAGGACGAGGCATGAGCCTGCCCGCGGACCCACCCCGCCGGGAGAGCGGCAAGGTCCTCGTCGCCGGGATCGGGAACATCTTCCTCGGGGACGACGGCTTCGGCGTCGAAACCGTACGCGCGCTCACCGGGCGGCAACTGCCCCCGCACGTCGAGGCCGTGGACATCGGCGTACGGGGCGTGCACCTCGCGTACCAGGTCCTCGACGGCTACGACACCCTGATCCTGGTGGACGCCACCGCGCGCGGCGAGCGCCCCGGCACCCTGTACGTCATCGAGCACGACAGTGCCGACGCGGCCGAGCCGCACGGCGTACCGCTCGACGGCCACCGGATGACCCCCGGCACCGTGCTCGCACTGCTGGGGACCCTCTGCGCCGGCACCGGCGGGCAGCCGCCGCGCCGCACGCTGGTCGTGGGATGCGAACCCGCCTGCGTCGAGGAGGGCATCGGGCTCAGCCCGCCGGTGTCGGCCGCCGTACCGGAGGCCGTCCGGCTGATCGAAGAGTTGTTGCGGGCCGACGAACCGGGAGAGTCCGCGCCGCGGGCCACGGTCGGCGAAGCCGCGAAGTGAGGAGAGAAGCCATGATCAAGACCCTCGTCGGCGGCGTGCTGGCCGCCGCTGTCACCGCCGTCCTCGTGCAGATCCTGCCCGACCTCAGACGCTATCTGCGGATCCGGAGCATGTGAGCCGACGCCCCCGGTCGTACGCCTTCCGGTTGTACGCCCCCTGCCACGCGCGCCGTGCCGTGCCGTTGCGGCGAACGGCGTACGCGGCCGGCCGGCGACGGCGTGCCGGTCCGCCGCCCTCGGACGCCTCCCCTCTAATGAGGGGCGGCGGACGCCCTGCCCGAGACGGAGACCGGTCGATGCACGAGATGTCCCTCGCGATGGCGGTGATCGGCCAGGTGGAAGAGGCGGCGCAGCGGGCCGGTGACGTCGAGGCCGTGCGCTCGGTACGGCTTCAGGTGGGCGAGCTGGCCGGTGTGGTACCCGATGCCCTGTCGTTCTGCTTCGAACTGGCCTGCGCCGGAACCGTGCTGGAAGGCGCCGAACTGGTCACCGAAGCCGTGCCGGGACGGGCCCGCTGCGCACCCTGCGCGCACGAATGGGCCGTCGGCATGCCGCCCGCGCTGACCTGCCCGCGGTGCGGCGGAGCCACCACAGAGCTGCTGGCGGGCCGGGAACTCCAGATCCTCAGCGTGCAGTGGGAGGACGGCCCGGCGCACGCCCACCCCCGCGAACCGATCTCCGAGGAGCGCTGAACCATGTGTCGTGTGGTCGACCTGCAGCAGGCCGTCCTGGCCAAGAACGACGAGACCGCGCACACCCTGCGCGCCGGCCTTGCGGCCCGCGGCACCACGGTCGTCAACCTGCTCTCCAGCCCCGGCAGTGGCAAGACCGCCCTGCTGGAAAGGGAACTGGGGCTCGCGCTGGAGCGGTCCGTGCCCGTCGCGGCGCTCACCGCCGACCTCGCCACCGAGAACGACGCGCAGCGGCTGGCCCGCTCGGGCGTCCCGGTCAAACAGATCCTCACGGACGGGCTGTGCCACCTGGAGGCCGGGATGCTCGGCCGCCACCTGGAGGGCTGGCTGCCCGACGACACCCGGCTGCTGTTCGTCGAGAACGTCGGCAACCTCGTCTGCCCGGCCTCCTACGACCTCGGGGAGACCCTGAGAGTCGTGCTCGCCTCCGTGACCGAGGGCGAGGACAAGCCGCTCAAGTACCCCACCGCCTTCGGCCTCGCCCATCTGGTGGTGGTCACCAAGACCGACATCGCCGAGGCCGTCGAGTTCGACGAGACGGCGTTCCGTGCGAACGTCGAGCGGGTCAACCCCGGAGTGGACGTGCTGCTGACCTCGGCCCGCCGGGACCGGGGCGTCGGCGCCCTGCTCGACCGGGCGCTGGCGGCCGCGGACGGCGCCCCGCTCCACGAGCCCGTCATGGCACGCCGACCTGACGGCGCCTCACCCACCCCCCATCACCATGGCCATGAGCACCCGCACGGCGCCGGCGCCATGGCCCACTCCCACTCGTGAGCCATCCGCCCTCCCCGGCCGCCGTCGCCGACGGGACACCGCTGCGCCGACGGGTCACCGTACGGGGTGTGGTGCAGGGAGTCGGCTTCCGTCCGTACGTCTACACGCTCGCCACCGTCCTCGAACTGTCCGGCCATGTCACCAACACCCCCGAGGGTGTCATCGCGGAGGTCGAGGGCGCCCCCTCGGCCGTCGCCCGGTTCTGTGACCGCGTCGCCGTCCAGGCACCGCCGCTGGCCCGCGTGGACTCCGTACACCACGACGACGTACCCGTCACCGGTGACGCCGCGTTCACCATCCTCGCCTCCCGCACGGGCGGACCGGCCGGCACCCTGATCCCGCCGGACACGGCCACCTGTGCCGAGTGCTTGCGCGAACTCGCCGACCCCGCCGACCGGCGACACCGCCACCCCTTCATCAACTGCACGCACTGCGGCCCCCGGTTCACCATCGTCACCGGCCTGCCCTACGACCGCTCCCACACGACCATGGCCGGCTTCCCGATGTGCTCCGACTGCGCCCGCGAGTACACAGATCCGGCCGACCGCCGCTTCCACGCGCAACCCGTCGCCTGCCCGGCCTGCGGCCCGCGACTGCGGCTGCTCGTCCCCCGGCCGGGCGTGAGTGGCCCACCGGAGCCTGCCGCCGGAGCGGACCCGGCCGCCGAGGCCCGACGGCTCCAGGCGGACGGCGCGATCCTCGCGGTCAAGGGCCTCGGCGGCTACCACCTGGCCTGCGACGCCACGAACCCCGAAGCCGTCGCCCTGCTGCGCCGCCGCAAGGCCCGAGGGGACAAACCCTTCGCCGTCATGGCCCGGAGCCTCGACGACCTCTGGCACCTCGTACGGATCAGTGCCGAGGAGCGGAGCCTGCTCGCCGGCGCCACCCGCCCCATCGTGCTGCTGCGCCGCCGTAGGGAGGTACCCGTGGCGGGGGCACCACGACCCGCCGACTCCGTCGCGCCCGGCAGCCCCGACCTCGGCGTCATGCTGCCGTACACCCCCCTGCACCACCTGCTCTTCGGACTGCCCGGCGATCCCGAGGGACCCCCGCTGCTCGTCATGACCAGCGGTAACGTGTCCGGTGAGCCGATCGTGACCGACGACGGGGAGGCGCTGGAGCGGCTGGCGGGGCTGGCCGACGGCTGGCTCACCCACGACCGGCCGATCCATGTGCCGTGCGACGACTCCGTGGTGCGCGTGTGCGACGGTGAGTTGTTGCCGCTGCGTCGCGCCCGCGGCTACGCGCCCCTGCCGCTGACCCTGCCGGCCCCGGTGCGCCCGGCCCTCGCCGTCGGCGGGGACCTGAAGAACGTGCTCTGCCTCGGCGAGGGCCGCCGGGCCTGGCTGTCCGCCCACATCGGCGACATGGACGACCTCGCCACCCAGCACGCCTTCGAACGCGCCGTGGCCCAACTGGGGTCCATCACCCCCGTACGCCCCGAACTGCTCGCGGCCGACCGGCACCCCGGATACCGCTCGGCGCGCTGGGCCGACCGGAACGCGGCGGGCCGGCCCGTCGTACGCGTCCAGCACCACCACGCCCATGTCGCCGCCGCGATGGCCGAACACGGGCTGGACGGCAGCCGGCCGGTGATCGGCGTCGCCTTCGACGGGACGGGCTACGGCGACGACGGGGCGGTGTGGGGCGGGGAGATCCTGCTCGCCGACTACGACGGCTTCACCCGGTTCGGACACCTCGCGTATGTGCCGCTGCCCGGCGGTGACGCGGCGGTGCGACGGCCGTACCGGATGGCGCTCGCGCATCTGCGCGCGGCGGGGATGGAGTGGTCGGACGAGCTGGCCTGCGTGAGCGCCTGCCCGCCCGACGAACGGCGCGTGCTGGAACGGCAGTTGGAGCGCGACCTGAACTGCGTCCCCACCTCCAGCATGGGCCGCCTCTTCGACGCGGTGTCCTCCCTCGCGGGCGTCTGCCACGCCGCCGGATACGAGGCCCAGGCGGCGATGGAGCTGGAGGCCGCGGCGCTGCAAGCTCCCGCCGGGGACCATGCCGTGTATGCGTTCGCCCTACGACCGGCAGGACTGACCGACAGTGCGCCACCGGCGGCCACCGGCCCGGGGCCGGGCGGCGGCGTCCGCCCCGCACAGGGTTCAAGCGGCGGTGCGGACGAGGGCCCCGTGCTCGCGGATCCCGCACCTGTGCTCGCGGCGATCGTCGAGGACCTGCGCGCGGGTGCCGGACCGGCCGTCGTCGCGGCACGCTTCCACCGGGCCGTCGCAGGGCTCGTGCACCGCGTCTGCGTGCTGGCCCGCGAACGGCACGCGGTCGAGACGGTGGCCCTGACCGGCGGGGTGTTCGCCAACTCCCTGCTGTCCTCCGCCTGCGCCGCGGCCCTGGGCGCGGACGGATTCACGGTCCTGCGCCACCACCTGGTCCCGCCGGGCGACGGCGGTCTGGCCCTCGGGCAGCTCGTGGTGGCCGCGCGCGCCGAGGACCGTACCCGAGCCAACGACTGACCAACAGCGAGGAGAGGCCCATGTGCCTGGCGGTACCCGGCAGAGTGCTGGACATCGAGGAACGGGACGGCACCCGGATGGCCAACGTCGACTTCGGCGGTGTGGTCAAGGAGGTGTGCCTGGAGTACCTGCCCGACCTCCAGGTCGGCGAGTACGCCATCGTGCACGTCGGATTCGCCCTGCAGCGCCTCGACGAGGAGTCGGCGAAGCAGACGCTCGAACTGTTCGCCACCCTCGGCCTGCTGCAGGCGGAGTTCGGCGACCCCTGGGAGATGGCCGCGGAGGCGGGCGAGGCCCTGCCGTCCGCGGGAGAGGAGGCGCGGAAGTGAAGTACATCGACGAGTTCCAGGACCCCGACCTGGCACGTCGGCTGCTCGACGACATCCACTCCACGGTGACCAGGCCATGGGCGCTGATGGAGGTCTGCGGCGGACAGACGCACACCATCATCCGCCACGGCATCGACCAACTCCTGCCGGACCAGGTCGAGTTGATCCATGGGCCGGGGTGTCCGGTGTGTGTGACCCCGCTTGAGGTCATCGACAAGGCGCTGGAGATCGCCTCCCGGCCCGGGGTGATCTTCTGTTCCTTCGGCGACATGCTCCGAGTGCCCGGCACGGGACGGGACCTGTTCCAGGTGCGGGGCGCGGGCGGCGACGTGCGCGTCGTGTACTCGCCGCTCGACGCCCTGCGGATCGCCCAGCAGAACCCCGGCCGCGAGGTCGTCTTCTTCGGCATCGGCTTCGAGACGACCGCGCCGCCCAACGCGATGACGGTGTATCAGGCCCGCAAGCTCGGCATCCCGAACTTCAGCCTGCTGGTGTCCCACGTCCGCGTACCGCCCGCCATCGAGGCGATCATGCAGTCACCGACCTGCCGCGTCCAGGGCTTCCTGGCGGCCGGGCACGTGTGCAGCGTGATGGGGGTGGGGGAGTACCCGGAACTGGCGGAGCGCTTCCGCGTCCCGATCGTCGTGACCGGATTCGAACCCCTGGACATCCTCGAAGGCGTACGCCGGACCGTCGCGCAACTGGAGCGCGGCGAACACGCCGTCGACAACGCCTACCCCCGTGCCGTCCGCCCGGAAGGGAACCCGGCCGCGCGGGCCATGCTGGAGGACGTCTTCGAGGTCACCGACCGGGCCTGGCGCGGCATCGGGGTGATCCCCGACAGCGGCTGGCGGCTGTCTCCGAAGTACCGGGAGTACGACGCCGAGCACCGTTTCTCGGTCGACGGCATCCAGACCCGCGAACCGGCCGCCTGCCGCAGCGGCGAGGTTCTGCAGGGACTGCTCAAGCCGCACGAGTGCGAGGCCTTCGGCACGCTGTGCACCCCTCGCACCCCGCTCGGCGCCACCATGGTCTCCAGCGAGGGCGCCTGCGCCGCGTACTACCTCTACCGGCGCCTGGACCTCACCCCCGCGCCCCGGGAGGCGACCCCCGTTGTCTGAGACCACCGACACCACCGAACTCCGTACGCCCGTACTCGACCCCGCCGCCTGGACCTGCCCGGCGCCGCTGCGCGACCAGCCGCGGATCGTCATGGGCCACGGGGGAGGCGGAGCCCTGTCCGCCGAACTCGTCCAGCACGTCTTCGCGCCGGCGTTCGGCGGTGACGTGCTCGCTCAGCTGGGCGACGCCGCGGCAGTGTCGCTGGGCGGTGTCCGGATGGCCTTCTCCACCGACTCCTTCGTGGTGCGGCCACTGTTCTTCCCCGGCGGCAGCATCGGTGACCTCGCCGTCAACGGCACCGTCAACGACCTCGCCATGAGCGGCGCCCGGGCCGCCTACCTCTCCTGCGGCTTCATCCTGGAGGAGGGCGTCGAGATGGAGACGGTCGCCCGCGTGGCCGAGGCGCTCGGCGCGGCGGCGCGGACCGCGGGCGTCGAGGTCGCGACCGGTGACACCAAGGTGGTCGAGGCCGGGCACGGCGACGGGATCTTCATCAACACGGCCGGTATCGGCCTCATCCCCGCGGGCGTCGACCTGCGCCCGCAGCGGGTCGTGCCCGGCGATGTCGTGATGGTCAGCGGTGCGATCGGCGTGCACGGCGTGGCGATCATGAGCGTGCGTGAGGGCCTGGAGTTCGGGGTGGAGATCGAGAGCGACTGTGCGGCGCTCGGCGGTCTGGTCGACGCCATGCTCGCCGTCACCCCGGATCTGCATGTGCTGCGCGATCCCACCCGGGGCGGGCTGGCCGCCGCCCTGAACGAGATCGCGGCGGCCTCGGGCACCGGCGTCGTCATCCGGGAGCGTGACGTCCCTGTCCCGCCGGCCGTCGCCAACGCCTGCGCCGTCCTGGGCCTCGACCCGATGTACGTGGCCAACGAGGGCAAGCTGGTGGCGTTCGTGCCCCGCGAGCACGCCGACGCCGTCCTGGACGCCATGCGGGCGCACCCGCTGGGTACGGAGTCCAGGGCCATCGGCGAGGTCGTGGACGCCCATCCGGGCATGGTGGTGGCCCGCACCGGGCTGGGCGGCACCCGGGTGGTCGACCTGCCGATCGGGGAACAGCTGCCGAGGATCTGCTGAGGAGTGGCGGGGCCGCGCCCGGACAGTCGTCCACCACTTCGAGCGCGACCCCGTCGGTCACACCCGCACGGCCGGTGTCCTACGCGAGGCGCTCGGCGTCCCCGACGTCGTTGCGGGACACGGCCAGGTAGCCGACGAAGCCGATGATGGCGACGGTCCAGGACAGGGTGACCGGTCCCAGCCCGAGGTCGAGGCCGCCGCGGGCGTGGCTCAGGGCCATCCAGTCGGCGACCGAGGCGCCGAGCGGGCGGGTGATGACGTACGCGGTCCAGAACGCGGCCACCGCGTTGAGCGCGCCCCACTTGTGCATGAGGGCCGGGACGGCGATGGCGACGGCGTACAGCACGGCCGAACCGAGGTAGCCGAGGCCGACCGTGGCGGAGAGATCACCGGCGGCGGTACCGAGCGCGAAGGTGGCCAGCACGGTGGCCCAGTAGAAGAGTTCGCGGCGGCGGGTGTGGATGCTGTGGATGGAGAGGGTCTTCTCGCTGGCGTACCAGACGGCGAACACGGCTGCCAGCGCGGCCATGAAGAAGGGGGTGGAGATCGTGTACGGGACGCCCAGGCCGACGTGCAGGACGTCCGCGGCCATGGTGCCGAACACGCTGACCATCACGATCGCCGTCCAGTAGATCCAGGCGACGTAGCGACGGGCCCTGAGCTGGACGGAGAGCGCCACCACGAGGGCCAGCCCGCCGAGGCCGACCGCGGGGATCGGCCCGAGTGTCTTGGCGAGGAGGTCCGAGGCGGTCTCACCCATGCCGGTGGTGAGCACCTTGATCACCCAGAAGTAGACGGTGACTTCCGGGACCTTGCTCGCCAGATGGGTGGGGCCGGCGGCGCGACGACGGCGGGTGAGGTGCTCTGTGCTCATGCCCGCACGATGACATGACGAACTGCCCTGGTCACAGGGGTCTTTGCCATTGCTTTGGGGCTTCTGGTGCAGGAGTTGCCAGGACTCGCGAGGGACCTGAACGCAACCTGAACACCTGCGCCGCGATCCCCGGATCCGTTGGGATACGACGCGGATCCGATGGTACGAAGAAAGGTCGTCGCCGGGCCTCGTGACGGCCCTCCGTCCTTCCGTTGCGCTTCCCGACCGCGCGTGAGAACATCATTCTCATTTCGAAGAATGAACTTCTTTGTGGTCGTTGAACTCAATGACGAGGGAGACACGTTGGAAGCGACGGAGTACGGGCAGGCGGCCGTCGGCCGGGTGCTGAAGGCTCAGGACCAGTTCCATCTCGGCATCGTCGTCGAGGACTTCGAGACGACCCTGGCCGAGTTCTCCTCCCTGTTCGGGTACAAGTGGTGCGGCGAGATCAGCGGACCGGTCCCGGTCACGCTGCCGGACGGAGACGCGGTGGTCGAGCTCGGGTGCGTGTTCTCGACGACGGCACCCCGTCTCGAGATCGTCCGGCGCGTCCCCGGGACCCTGTGGGAGCCGGCGGCCGGTGGCGCGGTCCATCACGTCGGCTACTGGTCCGACGCCGTCGCCGCGGACGCCGCCGAACTGGAACGCCACGGTTTCGTCCGGGAGGCGACGCGCAAGGGTGCCGACGGCGCCCCGTTCGCGTTCCTCCGCAGCCCGGCCAGCGGCTACCGCGTCGAGCTGGTGAGCCGGGTGGCGCAGCAGAGCCTGGAGCGGTTCTGGGGGATGAGCGCATGACGACCGTCGGGATCGTCACCGGCGCCGGCCGCGGGATGGGGCTGGCCTGCGCGCAGCGGCTCACCGACCAGGTGGACAGGCTGCTTCTCGTCGACCGGGACGAGGCGACCGTGGCCGCGGCGGCCAAGGACCTGTCCGCCACCGGTCGGGGCGCCGTCGTCGAGCCGTTCGTCCTCGACATCACCGATGCCGAGGGTCTGGCCGGGCTCGCCGCACGCGTCGGCGAACTGGGCACTCTGCGCGCCGTCGCTCACGCCGCGGGCATCTCGCCCACCATGGCAGACTGGCGTCGTATCTTCACCGTCGACCTGGTCGGGACCGCGCTGCTGGCCCGGACGCTCCGCCCGCTCGCCACCGAGGGCACGGCCCTGGTGTGCTTCGCGTCGATGGCCCCGCTGCTCGGCGGCACCGGCCCCGACCCGGCCGTCGACGCCGTGCTGGACGACCCGCTCGACGAGCGGTTCCTCGACCGCGTCCACGAGGCCGTCGGGCCGGGCATCGAGGACACCGGTATCGCGTACGCGTGGGCCAAGCGCGGGGTGCACCGCTTCGTCCAGCGCGAGGCGGTGCGCATCGGGCCGCTCGGTGCCCGTATCTGCTCGGTGTCCCCCGGGCTGATCGACACTCCTCAGGGGCGGCAGGAATCCGCGAGCCATCCGGGGATGGAGCTGCTGCTGCGGCAGACCCCGCTCGGCCGGCAGGGGCGGTCCGAGGACGTCGCCGCGGCCGTCGCCTTCCTGTTGTCGTCCGAGGCCGGTTTCCTCAGCGGGATCGACCTTCTCGTGGACGGCGGTGTGTGCGCCGCCGTCCGGACACGAGCCGACCGCAAGTGAGTTCGCGCGAGCGCATGTGCGGCCTCGTGAGTGCCCGTGAGTGTCAGTGAGTTCAGTGGTCCGCCACCGGCCGCTGCCGGTGGGCGGTGGCGAAGGCGCGCAGTTCGCGGGCGACGTCGGGCCCGCTCGGCATGTAGACCACCTCGTGGAAGCCGAGGTCGGCGAGCCGCGCCAGGCTTCTGCCGACCCGGGCCGCGTCACCGACCATCGTCTTGAGGTCGATGTGGCCGAGGAGTCGGCGGTCGCGGTCGGGGAGGTGCGTGACATGGCCCTCGAAGGTGAGCAGATGGCGTTCGTCCTCGGGTGCGAGTTCACCGAGGGCCGCCCGCCAGGCCCGGCCCCCGGGCAGGGCGTCGACCGCCTCGGCGCCGCCCTTGGCGTACGCGTTGTGCCAGTCGACGACCCGCCACGCTCCGATCGCCTCACGGACGCGGTCCGAGTCGCGGTCCTCGCCGGGGTCGAGCACGGTGCCGGAGATGATGGTCGCGGTCGGGAGCGCGGGGTGCGGAGGTCCGACGACGCCGTCGGCCACCTTCTCGGCCAGCGCCGTGCCCCGGGGACCGAACACGCTGATCCAGAGCGGGACCCGGATCGGTCGCGAGGCGGTGAGGCCGACCGCGTGCAGCATCCGCACCGGCTTGCCGTCCGCGATCGCCGTCTCCCCGGCGAGCAGTCGTCGCAGGGCCGTCATGTAGTCGGCGAGGGCGTCCAGCGTCATCGGGCGCCGGCCCACCGCGAGCCGGGCCGTGAACCCCGTACCGAAGCAGGCCCGGAAGCGTCCGCCGGAGACGCGGGCGACGGTGGCGATGCCGGAAGCCATGGTCATGACCGACCGCTGGCCGGGGATGAGGACGGCCGTGCTGAGCCCGATGCGGGTCGTCCGCCGCGCGGCGAGCGCGAGATGGACGAAGGGGTCCTCCCACAGCGGCGCCGAGTCGTAGATCCACACCCTGGAGTAGCCGAGCTCCTCGGCCAGTACGGCGAGGTCCGCGAAGTCAGGGCCCGGCGGGAGCCCGCAGGACAGTTCGAGATCCCGTATGACTTATTTCCCTCTCATAATTGACTTACCGTCATAAAATATTGCTCATCGATATAATCGATATAAAGGGGAACCAATGCCCAAGGGGTATGTCATCCTCACCGAGGCCATCGAGGACGAGGCCGGAATGGAGGCCTACGGCCGGGCGTCCGCGGGATCGATCACGCAAGGCGGGGCCGCCGTCCTGGCGGTGGATACAGGGCCCCAGGTCCTGGAGGGCAGCTGGCACGGCAACCGTACGGTCGTCCTCGAATTCGAGTCCGTGGAAGCGGCGCGTGCCTGGTACGAGTCGGACGCGTACGCGGAGGCGAAGCCGCTGCGGCAGGCCGCGGCCGACTGCAACGTCGTGATCGTCTCCGGGTTCGAGACCGGAGTCGGCGTTGGTGGGCGCCTTGACCTGGGCGTGGACCAGGACGGTCTCGCCGGGGGAGACGTCCTGCGGCAGCGCGGTCTGGATCTGGTT
>NZ_JBEYFS010000223.1:9999-19604 GCF_040634475.1 Streptomyces sp. NPDC007095 | reverse complement strand
GCCGGCACCACGCTCGACCTCGGCGCCACGGCCAAGGCCCTGGCCGCGGACCGGGCGGCCCGCCGGGCGGCCGCGGCGGTGGGCTGCGGGGTCCTGGTCAACCTCGGTGGCGACCTGTCGGTGGCGGGCGAACCACCGGCCGCCGGCTGGCGGGTCGCGATCGCCGACGACCACGCGGCCCCGGACGTCGGCCCCGGACGTCCGGTCGTCTCGATCCGCGACGGCGGCCTCGCCACGTCCGGTACCACCGTACGGACCTGGCGGCGCGGCGGCCGGACGCTCCACCACATCGTCGACCCGGCCACTGGCGATGTCCCGCCGCCCGTCTGGCGCACCGTCAGCGTCGCCGCGGGCAGCTGCGTGGACGCCAACACCGCCACCACCGCGGCCCTGGTCCTCGGCGAACGCGCCCCCGGCTGGCTGCGCGGCACCGGTCTGCCGGCCCGTCTGGTCCGCACCGACGGCAGCGTGCTGTGCCTGGGAGCCTGGCCCGCCGACGGAGGCGCCCGATGAACGGCGCCGTCCTGCTCGCCTCGGGAGCCTCCGGCCCCAGCCCGCTCTGGTACGCCACCCGGGCCGGCGGCACCGTCTCACTGGTCCTGCTGACCGCGACGGTCGCGCTCGGCATCGCGACGGCGGGACGGTATGCGCCCGTGCGCCTGGGCCGGTTCGAGGTGTCCGCGCTGCACCGCAACCTGTCGCTGCTCACCCTGGCCTTCCTGGGGATGCACATCGTCACCGCCATCGCCGACGGATACGCCCACCTCACCTGGCCGACGGCCGTCGTGCCGTTCGTGGCCCCCTACCGTCCGCTGTGGGTGGGCCTGGGCGCGGTCGCCCTCGACCTCCTGCTGGCCGTCGCGGTCACCAGCGCCGTCCGCGGGCGCCTGGGCCGGCGCCGGTGGAAGGCGGTGCACTGGCTGGCGTACGCGTCATGGCCGGTGGCGCTCTTCCACGCGGCCGGCACCGGCACGGACACCCGCCTGGGCCCGCAACTGGCGCTGTACGCGGGCTGTCTGCTGACCGTCGTGGCCGCTGTGTGGTGGCGGCTGGTCCGGGCCGGGACGCAGACGATCCGGGTTCGCCGGTGGGCGACGGCGGCCTTGATGCTGGTGCCCGTGACACTGGTCGCCTTCCTGGCCGTCGGCCCGTTGCGGCCCGGCTGGGCACACCGCGCGGGTGGCACGGCACAGGCCCCGGCTCCGTCCACCGTCCCGGCGGCCCCCCATCAGTCGCCGCCGCCCCCACAGCAGCAGCACGACCAGGAAGCCGAACACGAGGGAGACGACGCCGAATGAACTCCGACACCGGGACCGTCCTCGCCGGAGACCATCCGGCGGCCCCCTGCGGCCCGTACGGCGAACGCCTGCTGTACGGCTGGTACGACACCGGCCGGGCCGCCGACCTGACGGAACACCTCGGCCGCTACGGCCCGGTCCCGCTGTCCTCGGCACGCAGCGGCGGGGCCGCCATGCCCCTGGTGCGCGCCGTGGAGGAGGCCGGGCTCACCGGCCGGGGCGGCGGGGGTTTTCCCACCGGCCGCAAGCTCCGCTCCGTCGCCGGAGCGAGCGCGCCCACCGTGGTCGTCGCCAACGGCATGGAGAGCGAGCCGGCCAGCCACAAGGACGAGGTGCTGCTCGCCCTCGCCCCGCACCTCGTCCTGGACGGCGCGGCGCTGGCCGCCGTCGCGGTCGGCGCCAACGCGGTGCACCTGTGCCTGCCCCGCACCCGGGCGACGCAGGCGGACCAGCTCACCGCGACGGTCGCCGAGCGGCGCCGCGCTCGGCTCGACCCGGTGCCGGTGAAGGTCCACACGCTGCCTCACCACTTCGTCTCCAGCGAGGAGACATCCCTGGTGAGCTGGCTGAACGGCGGCGACGCCCGCCCCCTGGCCACCCCACCGCGCCCCTTCGAGAAGGGCGTCGGCAAACGGCCCACCCTGATCGGCAACGTGGAGACCCTGGCCCACCTCGCGCTGATCGCCCGCTACGGCCCCGCCTGGTTCCGCGAGAGCGGTAGCCACCAGGCACCGGGCACCACGCTGGTCACGGTCTCAGGCGCCGTCCAGTGCCCGGGGGTGTACGAGATCCCGGCAGGCAGCCCGGTGACGGCGGCGCTGCGCCGGGCCGGCGGCCCTCAGGGGCGGCTCGGCGCCGTGCTCGCGGGCGGCTTCTTCGGCCGCTGGCTGCCGGTGCCGCTGAGCGACACCGCGCCGGACCGGGGCGCGGGCGTCCTGGTGGCGCTGCCCGAAGGCACCTGCGGGCTCGCCGAGACGGCAGCCGCGCTGGGCTACCTGGCCGCGCAGAGCGCCCGGCAGTGCGGGCCCTGCCGGTTCGGCCTGCCGGCCGTCGCCGAGGACTTCGCCGCGCTGGCCCGGGGCACCGCCGACACTCAGCGGCTGGACCGGCTGCACCACCGCCTGGGGCTGCTCCCGGGGCGCGGCGCGTGCAGCCATCCCGACGGCGGGGCGCGGCTGGCCGCCTCGGCCCTGCGGGTCTTCGCCGACGACGTCCACCGGCACGTACACGCCGGACCGTGCCGCGCCGCGTACGCCGCCCCGCTCGTCCTGCCCGTGCCCGCCGCCCGGCCCCCTGAGGAGGAGGAATGGCGATGACCCGCGCCCAAGCCCACGTACTGGCCGTCGATTTCGCCGCCTGCGACGGCCACGGACTCTGTGCCGAACTGCTGCCCGAACTGGTCGGCCTGGACGAATGGGGCTACCCCGTGCTCCACAGACCCACGGTCCCGCCCGATCTGCTTCCCCACGCCCGACGCGCGGTCGCCGCCTGCCCGCTGATGGCGCTCCGTCTGAACCGCGTGCCCACTCCTCCGCCCGACCGGCTCTCGAGCCGCACCACAGCCGCGCCACGACGAGTGGTGTCCCACGGACAGCCGGGGTGACCGTCGCTCGCCGTCCGGTCAGCAGTCTTTCGGCGACTTGGCCGTCGTCGTTGCCGCACAGCCGCGCGTCGGAAATCACCGCAAGCGGCCGGGCCGGGGCTCGTCGCTGTGCCGGAGCCAGGCTCGGACCCCCGGCGCGACGGCACACCTGACCCACCCGGACACGCAATCGGCCACGCACCGAACGCGGCATGATGTCGCATTAGAAGCCGATACGCATGGAACAGCCGTTCCGCTCCACCATGAGGCATTTACGGGCGGGGAGATATTCGCCACTGGTGAGTCAGTAGCGAGAAATGAGAGGGCTTTCACGGGGACGGTCAATCGCTGCCGACGGAATCGGTCGATATCGCGGAGTCGGCCCACGTGCCGAACTCAGAGGGAATTCATAGGCAACCCGCATGAGGCGACATCTCGCCCTGAACAAAAGGGGCATCAAGCAACATTGTCGCCGCAATCTTCTCGCTCGATGACGCCTTTCGGCCTGTGAGGGTCATGTAGCCTCTGTGACCAAGCTGTGTCCCTCCAAGGGGAACGCCCATGGGAAGGCAGGACTCGGGGCGGCTGTGTCATTCCCGGCGTGAATGCGCTTTTCGAGTTCGCGCATTCCGCGGGGACGTCAATACGAGGAGCTCGTAACATGCTCGCGAAAAGGTGCCGGTCAGACGCGGACCTACCATTGTCGCGCCTGCCGGAGAACTGGCGGTCGCGCTCATGACGGTCGGCGTCTTCGTGCTCCTGGGCTCCGGAGCCTCCGCAGCGACGCAACCGATACCCGGGTCGCCGCTGGACGCGTACAACCACCACATTTCCTACGACCCGGGCGTGCACCAGATCGCGCGGTTGGCCGCACTCATCGCCTATGTGCTGATGGTCTCCACGGTGGTCCTGGGAGTGACGCTCCGGCTGCGGTTCATGCAGCGCGCCGTCAACCGGGCCACCTTCTACGGAGCTCACATGACACTGGCGCTGTCAGCGATGATCTTCGGGGGTATCCACGGCCTGACCTTCCTGTACCAGCCGATCTGGCGGATCGGCTGGCCGGAGCTGACCGTACCGTTCGTCGGAGGCGTTCAGCGCGTACCGGTGGGCCTGGGCATCCTGGGGACGGAACTGGCCGTCGCCGTCGCCTGCTCGGTCTGGCTGCAACACCGCCTGGGCTACCATCGCTGGCTCAGGACACACCAGCTCGCCTACGCGTCCTTCGCTCTGATCTGGCTGCACATCTTCCTGGTCCATCCGGAACCGCGCCATCTGAACCTGGTTGCGGTCGGCGTCGCCGCAGGCGCCGGAACGGTGCTCGTGGCTTTCCTGATACGCCTCTTCCCCTCCGCTTCCAGGCTGCGGCAGCGTGCCTTTCCGAGTGAGGTCGGAGGGGCTCGGTGACGCACCCCCAACCCGGCCCTCCGGAGGTCCATACCTGGCCCACGGCCCCGAACCACAGCCATGATCTTGTGCCCTCGGTACCGCGCCAGGCGCAGCACGTCACGCCGCCGGACCAGCAACGCGCGGTCGTACACCAGGCACCCGCGATCTCCGCCGACTCGTTCAGCCTGCCGCGGCCGGCGCTCGTCCCGGAGGACGAGCCCGTCCGCATCAGCGTGGACAACAACCGGTGTCACATCTACGGCATCTGCCAGCAGGAGGCGCCCGAGGTCTTCCGGATCTCCGAGGGCGGATCGCTGCACTACACCCGCGGCGTCCCCGCGGACTTCGCTGCCAGGGCGCGGCAGGCCGCGCGCTGCTGCCCCATGCAGGCCATCGCGATCGAGGGCGGACGGAGCTCCGGCTCGGGGTCCTCCGGCGACCGGCGTGGCGCGCGTCCCGTGCGCAGCGGGGCAGGGGCCCGGGCGAGCAGCAGGCGCATCGTCGTTGCCGGGGCAGGGCTGGCCGGGCTGAGCGCGGCAGCCCGGCTCAGAGAGCGCGGCTTCGACGGAGAACTCGTCATCGTGGGGGAGGAGCCGCACCGCCCCTACAGCCGCCCGCCTCTTTCCAAGCAGTACCTGTCCGGTGAACTGAGCGAAGAGCAGCTCGTGTTCAGGGCGGACGAGGAGCTGGATGCCCACTGGTTGCTGGACACCCGACTGGTCGGCCTCGACCTCTACGGATCGGCCCTGGAACTGCCGGGTGGTGAGCGACTGCCCTTCGAGGGGCTGATCGTGGCCACGGGGGTGGGCGCCAAGCGCCTTCCCGAGGCTCCGCTCTTCAGCGAGCGAGTGCGCACCATTCGCACGCTTCGGGACGCGGCGGCGGTACGACAGGCGATGGACGCCGCGCGGGCCCGTCATGTGGTGATCCTCGGCGGTGGATTCGTCGGATGCGAACTGGCGTGCACGGCCCGGGACAGTGGTCTGGACGTCACCCTTGTCGTGCACAGCGCTCCGTTGCTGCGGCGGGTGCTCGGCGAGCGCCTCGGTGCCGTGGTCGGCGACATCCAGCGCAGGGCGGGCGTGGACGTGCGGCTCGGCACGCAGGTCGTCGACTGGCAGGACCACGGTGACGTACTGAGGCTGCGGCTTGACGACGACGAGATCATCGACTGCGACTTCGTCGTCCTCGGCCTGGGCGGCGAACCGCGCACCGAATGGCTGCGCGGTAGCGGACTGGACGTCTCCGACGGTGTTCTCTGCGCCCCCACCTGCCACGCGATCGACGCGTGGGGCCGCCCCACTCCGCACATCGTCGCCGCAGGTGACGTGGCTCGCTGGCCCAACCTTCGCTTCGACTCCGAGCCGCGGCGCATCGAGCACCTCATTCACGCCGTGGAGATGGGCCAGCAGGCCGCCGACGCGTTGTTGCGCGGGCCCGAACGTGCCGCGCGATTCGCCCCGGTCCCGCGCTTCTGGTCCGAGCAGCACGGCACCCGGATACAGGCTGTGGGAATTCCGGCCCTCGGCGCCGAGGTCGAGATCACCGAGGGGTCCCTCCGCTCCGAGCGCTTCGTCGCCCGCTATACCCGGGACACCCCTCACGGTCCTCAGATCGTGGGAGCGGTCGCCTTCGACATGCCGCTGGAACTCCTCGACTACCGAGACCAGATAGGCCGAACCCGTCCGCGCACGCGGACCACGAACAGAAGGAGGCGACGATGAGCCGGGGTAGACGCACCCGTGGCCGCCGCGGCGGACGTCCGGCGTCCGGCGGACTGCTGACCTGGGTGATCAGCCTGCCCGCCCGCCTGCACCTGCGCTGGCTGGTGATCCTCGTCGTGACGGCGGCGGTGATGGGTGCTTACGGAAGGGTGCTGGTCACCGCGTCGCCGATGCCGCCGGGCAAGGCTCCGGCCGCCGGCGCTCAGCAGGGGCGCAGCAGCCCCACCCCACACGTCGGGAAGGCGTCGCGAGCCAGGTAGCGCGCAGTCAGGGGCCCGCCCCCTCGACCGGCCAAGATCCAGCTCACCAAGATCCCTGTCACGGCCGACAAGCCGGCGAGATGGCCAGCAGCGGTGCGAGGTGATCGAGGACGCGGTCGGCCGCGGACTTCGAGACCCCGAACGACTGCGCCACCTGCCGCAACGTGAGGTTCGTGCGCCGGTGCGCAGCCACCAGCGGCACCGGTCCGTCGGCGACAACCGCCAGGGACGGCCGCGATGAACGTCACCACCACGGCGTCGGACCAGCGCCGCCAGTTCCCGAAGGACTCCTCGCCGACGGCGGCGCAGACGCCGGGCTGAGTCCTCCCGGGTGGACTCGTCAGGGTGTACTCCCAGGTCATATGGGTCCGCCTGGTCGATGTGACCGGGCGGACCTTGCGGTTTCGGGTGACGATTGTGGAGGATGCCCGGTGGGGACCGGGGCCCCCGTGTCGAAAACGGCAGGGGCGGACCGCTACCCGGAGTACGCATCAGGAGACAGCGATGTCGTCCCAGCAGGCTCAGCCCGTCGAGGCTCAGGAGCCCGAGACCCCGCATCTCGACTTCCAAGGAACGACGCCGTACGAGGACTATGTCCAGGCGGACGTTCTGACCCACCTCCAGCACACCCTCTCCGACGACCCCGGAGAGATGGTCTTCCTGGTCACCACCCAGGTCATGGAGCTGTGGTTCACGGTCATCGTCCACGAGTGGGAGACCGCGGCGAACGCGCTCCGCGAGGACCGGGTGCCGGTCGCGGTGGCCGCGCTGAAGCGGTCCGTACGTGAGCTGGAGGCGCTGAACGCCTCCTGGCGGCCCCTCGCCCAGCTCACCCCCGCCCAGTTCAACTCGTACCGCTCGGCCCTCGGCGAGGGCTCCGGCTTCCAGTCCGCGATGTACCGCCGGATGGAGTTCCTGCTCGGCGAGAAGTCCGCGTCCATGCTGGTCCCGCACCGGGGCGCGCCGCGTGTGCACGCCGAGCTGGAGAAGGCACTGCACGAACCGAGCCTCTACGACGAGGTCCTGAGGCTGCTCGCGAGAAGCGGCCACGCGGTCCCGAAGTCCGTACTGGACCGGGACGTGTCCCAGCGATACGAGTCCTCGCCGGAGGTGGAAGCGGTGTGGACGGCCCTGTACGCGGGCGACGAGCACGACGAACTCGCCCGCCTGGGTGAGGCGTTGACGGATGTCGCCGAACTGGTGTGGCGATGGCGCAACGACCATCTCGTCGCGACGCGCCGCGCGATGGGCGCGAAGACGGGCACGGGCGGCTCCGCCGGGGTGGCCTGGCTGGAGAAGCGGGCGCAGAAGAACGTGTTCCCCGAGCTGTGGACGGCGAGGTCTCATGTCTGAGCGGTCTGAGCGGTCTGAACCGGGTGTCTCCGAGCGGTCCGACCTGTATGCCAGGGCCGCCGAACTGGACGCCTCCGACGAACTCGCCAAACTGCGTGCGCAGTTCGTCCTGGACGACGTGGTGTACCTCGACGGGAACTCACTCGGCGCGCTCCCGGCGTCGGTCCCCGGCCGGATCGACGACGTCGTACGCCGCCAGTGGGGCGAACTGCGCATCCGCTCCTGGGAGGAGAGCGGCTGGTGGACGGCGCCGGAACGGATCGGCGACCGGATCGCGCCGCTGGTCGGGGCGGCCCCCGGCCAGATCGTGGTGGGCGACTCCACGAGCGTGAACGTCTTCAAGGCCCTGGTGGGAGCGGTCCGTCTGGCCGCCCTGTCCTCCGACGGGCGTGACGAGATCATCGTCGACGCCACGACGTTCCCGACGGACGGCTACATCGCGGCTTCCGCGGCCCGCCTGACAGGCTGCGAACTGCGCCCCCTGGAACTGGCGGAAGTCCCCTCCGCACTGGGCCCCCGCACAGCGGCGGTGCTGCTGAACCACGTCGACTACCGAACCGGCCGTCTGCACGACCTCCCGGCCCTCACGTCCGCGATCCACGACGCGGGTGCCCTGGCGGTCTGGGACCTGTGCCACAGTGCCGGGGCCCTGCCGGTGGACCTCGACCGCCACGGGGTCGACCTCGCGGTCGGCTGCACATACAAGTACCTGAACGGAGGCCCGGGCTCCCCGGCGTACCTCTACGTCCGCGCCGACCTCCAGCCCCGCTTCGACTCCCCGCTCCCCGGCTGGAACTCCCACGCCGATCCCTTCGGCATGAGCCCCGCCTACGAACCGGCCCCGGGCGCACTGCGAGGCCGCGTCGGCACCCCGGACATCCTCTCCATGCTGGCCCTGGAGGCCGCGCTGGAGGTGTGGGAGGGCGTCTCGATCGACTCCGTCCGCACCAAGTCCCTCGCCCTGAGCGACTTCTTCCTGGAATGCGTCGAGGCGTACGTCCCCCGGGGACGCGTCGAGTCCCTGACCCCCTCCCGCCACGCCGAACGCGGCAGCCAGGTCGCCCTGCGCTGCGCGGACGCGGGCGAGGTGATGAAGCGCCTGATCGAACGGGGCGTCGTGGGCGACTTCCGGCACCCCGACGTCCTGCGCTTCGGCTTCACCCCCCTGTACGTGGGCTTCGGGGACGTGGAACGGGCGGCGCGGGTGCTGGGGGAGACGGTGCGGTAGGGGCGCAGCCACGGACCCCGGGGTGCGTCCGTCGGCTGCGGGCGGGCGGGGCGGCGGGGGCGAGCAACCCCCGGCCGACCCCCACGCCGGTTCACTCCCCGACGACGTACACCCCCGCCACCGCCGCAGCAAACGCCCCCTCCGCCGCCCGCTCGGCAGCCCCCTCGTCCGGCACCACCCCAACGGTCAGCAACGAGTAATAGAGCGGCGCCGACACCGCCCGTACGACCATCGCCGCATCGGTCCCCGCAGGCAGCTCCCCCCGAGCCACCCCCTCCTCGACACACGGCACCCACTCACTCACCCGCACGTCATAGAAGCGCCGCAACGCCTCCGCCGTACGTACATCGCACGTCGCCGCGGCGATCACGGCCCGAAACAACGCCCCCTGCCGAGGATCGGCCAACGTCCGCCGCACCAACGCGGCGTTGGCCCGCAGATCACCACGTACGGACCCGGTCTCCGTACGCGGCGACGACTGCTCCGCCATGTCACCCAGCAGATCGGCGACGAGCCCCGTCACCGACCCCCACCGCCGGTACACCGTCGTCTTCCCGACCTCCGCCCGCCGTGCCACATCGGCGAGATCGAGATGCGCGAACCCCTCCTCGGCGAGTACATCCCCCGCGGCACGCAACACGGCCGCACGAACCCGGGCGGTACGCCCACCAGGACGTACGGTGCCGGGTTCACCAGGATGTACGGTGCCGGGTTCACCAGGATGTACGGTGCCGGGTTCACCAGGATGTACGGTGCCGGGTTCACCAGGAA
>NZ_JBEYFS010000223.1:0-9900 GCF_040634475.1 Streptomyces sp. NPDC007095 | reverse complement strand
GTACGGTGCCGGGTTCACCAGGATGTACGGTGCCGGGTTCACCAGGATGTACGGTGCCGGGTTCACCAGGATGTACGGTGCCGGGTTCACCAGGATGTACGGTGCCGGGTTCACCAGGATGTACGGTGCCGGGTTCACCAGGATGTACGGTGCCGGGTTCACCAGGATGTACGGTGCCGGGTTCACCAGGACCTACGGTGCCGGACTCGGCGGACATGACGGACTCCTCAGCAATACCGTTCGCGTGACCCCACCCAGCGTAACGAAACACCAGATCCGTTTACCCCTCACCGAGCGTGACATCCGGGTGTAGACGCACGTCACGGGCCTGATACCGTCCCCGCCAACGGCCGAATTCACTCCTGGTCCGCCAAATCCGTTTCACCGCTGAGAGGTTGGAGCATGCCGGACGACGCCGCAGCACGGGACGCCGCCGAGGAGGCCTCGGCCTTCTCCCACCCGCCGGTCGACCCCGACGTCACCGCCACGTACGGCGACCATCCCGACCAGGTGATCGACTTCTACACCCCGCGCGAACCCGACCCCGAGGTTCCTGCCCCGCTGGTGATCGTCCTGCACGGCGGCGCCTGGCGCGCCCCGTACGACCGTCGCCACATCACCCCGTTCGCGGACTACCTGGCCTGCCGGGGCTTCGCCGTGGCCAACGTGGAGTACCGCCGGGGCGCCACGATCCCCGCGCAGGGCGGCGAGGGCCCGGTCGCGGGCCGCTGGCCGGACACCTTCGACGACATCGCGGCCGCACTCGACGCGCTGCCGGCGCTCGCCCGTGAGCACCTGCCGCGGGCGGACCTCCGCCGCACGGTGATCACCGGCCACTCGGCCGGCGGCCACCTCGCCCTGTGGGCCGCCGCCCGCCACGTCCTGCCCGCCGACGCTCCTTGGCACACCGACCGCCCCGCCCCGCTGCGCGGTGTCGTGGCCCTCGCCCCGATCGCGGACTTCGCGGTCGCCGAGAAACTGAACGTCTGCTCCGGAGCCTCCCGCCAACTCCTCGGCGGCGAGGCCAGGTTCGCGGAGCGGCAGCCGTACGCCGACCCGGCGTTCCTGCTTCCCACCGGCATCGCCACGACCCTCGTGCAGGGCCGCACCGACGTCGTCGTCCCTGAGGTGGTCGCCGAGTCGTACGCGGAGGCGGCGGCGAGGGCGGGCGAGGTGGTGGGTCTGACGCTCCTGGAGGACGTGGGCCACTTCCCGCTGATCGACCCGGCGGCGGACGCGTGCGCGGTGGTGGCCGAGGAGATCGCCCAACTGGCTTGGTAGCGTCCCCCGGTCATACCCGTAGTACCTGAGAGCTACCTCCAAGATGAGCTCCCTGGCGGGACGCGAATGACACGTCACGATCCGTAACTTCCCATCCAGAGGCGCCCGATGAGCGGGCGGACCGGACGGGAAGGACGCCATGGAGCTCCGGGGGAAGCCGACCACGGCGGGAAGGGCGACACAAGCCACCCAGACGGCACCGCCTCGTGAACCGTCCAGTCCACCACCCGAGCCGACGGAGTCATCCGAGCCGGTCCGGACGGTACGGACGGTACGGACGGCCCCGTCGGCTCAACCGGCGGAGCCCCCGCCCCCCACCCCCCGTTTCCGGTTCCTCCGGCGCCTGAGCCGCACCCTGCTGGCCGCGCTGGTCACGGCCGCCGTGGTCGTTCCCGTCTCCGCCGCGGCCCGCCCCCGGATCCCCGCCCCGGCCCCCGCCGCCCTCGCCCCGCCGACGACAGCGACGCTGGACGAGGCGTACACGGCGAACCGGGCGAACGCCGCGGAGGCGTCCCGCATGGCCGCCGCCCACGGCGACCGCACCCGCGCCGCCGCGGACCGCGCCATGGCAGCTCCCTCCCGCCACTTCCTCTCCTTCGACGGTCGCGGCCAGGGCCTGGCCGTCGAGGTCCTCGGCGACCTCGCCCACGCCGACCGCGTCGCGGTCCTGGTCCCGGGTTCCGACACGACCTTGGAGACCTACGGCCGCTTCCGAGCAGGAGCGGCAGCCCTCCAAGACCGCCTCGACAGACTCGACCGTAGCCATGGATCCCACGGATCCCATGGATCCACCTCACGTCCGCATACGGCGGTCATCGCCTGGCTCGGCTACGAGACACCGGGCACGGTCAGCACCACGGTCCTGACGACCGGCCGCGCCGAGGACGCGGCCCCGCAGCTGAAGGGGTTCATACGCGAACTGCGGGGCGTCGTCGGCGAGAAGGCGCACGTCTCCCTGCTGTGCCACTCGTACGGCACGGTCGTCTGCGGCCGCGCGGCGCACGGGCTGGACGCGGACGACATCGCCCTCATCGGCAGCCCGGGCACCGGCGCGGACTCCGTGGCGGCGCTGCGCACCTCCGCTCGGATCTGGGCGGCCCGAGGCGCCGACGACTGGATCGTGAACGTGCCGCACGTCCACGCGGACCTCTTCGGCACCACCGTCGGCTTCGGCGCCGACCCGGTGTCCCCGGCCTTCGGCGCCCACGTCTTCGCGGCGGGCACCGGCGGCCACAGCGACTACTTCAAACCGGGCTCCGTGTCCTTGGACAACCTCGCCCGGATCGTCCTCGGAGACACCTCGGAGGTAACCCGTGCGTGAGTCGATGGTCCGTAAGTCGATGGTTCATGAACAGGAAGCCGCCCGCCGAACGCCCGCACGGAACGCACGGAACGCACAGAACGCACAGAACGCACCGACCACCCCAACCACCCCAACCACACCGAAGCGCCGCACGCGCCTCTCCGCTCCCACGCGCACGGTCGCCCTGCGCACCGCCACCCACGCCATAGGAGACGGCGCCCACCGTATCGACGCCGCCACCCCCGCGGAGCGGGACCGCGCGGTCGACGCCCTGCGCGCCTTCGCGATCCTCGGTGTGGTCCTGGGCCACTGGCTGGTGACGGCCCTGGTCGCGGACGGCGGCGCGCTGCACACGGCGAGCCCGTTGCAGCACATGCCGTGGCTGGCCCCCATCTCCTGGGTCTTCCAGACACTCGCGGTGTTCTTCCTGGTGGGCGGCCATGTGGCGACGAAGAGCTATGCGTCGGCGCGGGCGCGTGGCACGACGTACGGACAGTGGCTGCGCGCCCGCCTCACGCGGCTCTTCAAACCCGTGGCCGCGGTACTGACGCTCTGGACGGTGGCCACCGTCGGCCTGCTCGTGTCGGGCACGGGAGTCGGTACGGTCCACACCCTCGTCAAACTGGCCCTGTCCCCGCTGTGGTTCCTCCTGGTCTTCGCGGGACTGACGGCCGCGACGCCCCTGCTCACCCGGCTCAACCCGCTGTGGCCGCTGGCCGTCGTTCTCCACGTGGACCTGATGCGTTTCGGACTCGGCGGCCCGTCCTGGCTCGGCTGGGTGAACGTGGCGGCGGGCTGGATGGTCCCGTACACGCTGGGCGCGGCCTGGACGCGCGGCGAGTTGGACCGGCGGCGTGCGGGCTGGGTGCTGCTCCTGTGCGGCGCGGCGACGACCGCGGCGCTGGTGATGTGGGCCGGCTACCCGGCGTCGATGGTCGGCGTCCCGGGCGCGGCGGTCTCGAATCTGAACCCGCCGACGCTGGCCGCGGTCACCTTCGGCATGGCTCAGTGCGGCCTCGCTCTTCTGCTGCGCGAGTCGTTGCGCCGGTGGATGCGGCGGCCCCTGGCGTGGGCTGCGGTGGCCCTGGTCAATCTGTCGGCGATGACGATATTCCTCTGGCACCAGACGTCCATGATGGCGGTCACCGCTGTGGGCCTGTCGGCGGGAAGGCTGCCCGGTCTGCACATGGTTCCCGACGGTTTGGGCTGGGTGGCTGCCCGCCTCGCCTGGCTTCCGGTCTTCGCCTTCGGGCTCGGCGTCTGCTGGGTCGCCTTTCGCTCCTACGAACAGGGTCCGCGCCGCCGTTCCGGCCGCCCCTCCAGGGTCGTCCGCGTCCACCGTCGTGGCGGTCCGGCGGGGTCACGAACGGCCCGCCGTGCCTAGGGTTGATCACGTGACCAGCGCCGAGCCGAGGCCCCCGAGCAGCGAGCCGAGCAGCGAGCCGAGCAGCGAGCCGACCCGTGCGCTCCTGCGAGAAGTCCTCACCGACCTCACCTCACCGTCGGCGGCCCCGCTGCCCCCGCTGTCCCGGCCCCGTTGGCTGCGCTGGCTGCCGCACGTGATGCTGTGCCTGATCGCGCTCGGGCTCGCGCTCGCGGGCGTGGCCGAGCTGAACGACACCTACCGACTCGGCGTCCCGCTGGGTGAGGTGACCGGGGCCGCGCAGGGCGTCGCGATCGCCCTCGCCCTGCGGCGGCCCGTGCCGGCCTGGTGGCTGTCGCTGGGCGCCACGCTCCTGGCCGCCGCCGGGGCCAGGTCGCACATGATGGCGGACATCCGTGCGCCGCGCCCCGACTGGCCGTGGAGTTCGCCCGCGCTGGTCGCGCAGGCCTTCGTGCTCTTCCTGCTTGCGCTGCGGCTGCCCACACGGGTGGCCATCGGCGCGCTGTCCGTGACCGCCCTGCTGACGTACGTCATGCAGGGCCTGGTCGGCGGACAGCTGTACCACTCGACGGGGTTCCTGGCGGTCGTCGTCTTCGCCGCGGTGGTCCTCCTCGGCATCGCCCTGCGCGGCCGCCGCGAGGCCCGCACCCAGCTCGTCGAACAGGCCTCGCAGACCGAGGAAGAGCGTGCCCGTCGCACCCTCCTCGAGGAGCGCAGCCGGATCGCGCGCGAGCTGCACGACGTGGTCGCCCACCACATGTCGGTGATCTCCATTCAGGCCCAGGTCGCCCCGCACCTGGTCGAGAACCCCTCCGACGAACTGAAGGAGAACCTCGAGGGCATCCGGCAGAACGCCCTGGAGGCGCTCACCGAGCTGCGCCGCGTCCTCGGCGTGCTGCGCTCCGAGAACCCCGAGGACCCGTACGGCCTCGGTGCCGGCACCGGTGCCGCCCCCAACTCCCCGCAGCCCACGCTCGACCGCCTCGACGCCCTCGTCGAGAACACCCGCGCCGCCGGTCTCCAGGTGACCACGGAGATCACCGGCGAGCAGCTCCCGCTGCCGCCCGGCGTGGAGCTGTCGGCATACCGGATCATCCAGGAGGCACTGAGCAACGCGCTGCGGCACGCGCCCGGTTCGGTGGTCCGCGTCGAGCTGTGGCACTTCCCGCGCGGGCTGCAGGTGCGGGTGATCAACTCCAGACCCGAGCGTCCCGCCCCGCCGTCCCCGGGCGCGGGGCACGGGCTGCTCGGCATGCGGGAGCGCGCCGCGATGCTGGGCGGCACCCTCGTGACCTCCGAGACCGCGCACGGCGGTTTCGTGGTGGCGGCCTTCCTGCCCCGCGACGGCGCGGTCACGGGCGACGCCCCCTCCACCGACCTTTCCCCTTCCACCGACCCTTCGGCTGCCCCTTCCTCTTCCCCTTCCCCCTCCCCTGCCCCTTCCCCCGCCACCTCCCCATCCACCGACGTCGATCGCCCAGGCCGCACAGGAGACGAGAGCCGATGACGAGCAGCACCATCCGCGTACTGATCGCCGACGACCAGCAGATGGTCCGGCAGGGTTTCACCGTGCTGCTCAACACCCAGCCCGACATCGAGGTGGTCGGCCAGGCGGTCGACGGCCTGGACGCGATCGCCAAGGTCGCCGAACTCGCCCCGGACGTCGTGCTGATGGACATCCGTATGCCCGAACTCGGCGGCATCGACGCGACCAGACGCATCACCGGCGAGACCCCGCACATCAAGGTGCTGGTGCTCACCACCTTCGACCTCGACGAGTACGTGTACGAGGCGCTGCGTGCCGGCGCCTCCGGGTTCCTGCTCAAGGACGCGTCCGCCGACCAGCTGGCCGAGGCGGTACGGGTGGTGGCGGCGGGCGACGCGCTGCTCGCCCCCGGGATCACCCGCCGTCTCATCGCCGAGTTCTCCCGCCTGGACTCCACACCCCGTGCCCCGCTCAAGCAGCGCGTGGGCGAGCTGACCGAGCGGGAGACGGAGGTGCTGGCCCTCATCGCGCAGGGCCTGTCGAACGCGGAGATCGCCGAGCGCCTGGTCGTCGCCGAGCAGACCGTGAAGACGCATGTGGGCCGCATCCTGGTGAAACTGGGCCTGCGCGACCGCACCCAGGCCGCGGTCTTCGCCTACGAGTCGGGTCTGGTACGCCCGTCCGGCTACTGAGCCCGCGGACTTCTGCGACTACCCCATCCCCCGGGTGTCCCCACGGATCCCCCCGGGGGGACACCCGTAGTACCTGAGACGGATCCCGCAGGACCCTTCTCACTGGTGACGACCGCGACCCGGCAGGCGGCCTACCGTTTTGAACGTGACCGAGACGACCCAGACGCAGATGAAGCCGCCGGGCGGGGCCAAGCCCCGCAGCCCGGAGTTCCGGCTGGCCGCGGACGCCCTGCGCGGGCTGCGGCAGGACCTGTTCCACGATGCCTTCGCCTACCGTCCGCTGCCGCGGATGCGAGTGGACGGCCCGCTCACCCGACGCCTGCCCGAGCGCGTCAGGGAGTACGCGGCCTGGACTCCGCATGCCGTGGTCGCGGCGTGCGGACTGCTCGCGATGGCCGTCGCGAGCACCGCGAACCAAGGCGGCCCCGGCATCAGGAGTCTGGTGCCCAGCCTCCTCGCGCTGCTCCCGGTGCTGTTGACGCTCGTCCGGCCGGTCGGAGCCTTCTGGTTCTCCATGGCGGCGACACCGTTCGTGGTCGTGTTCAGCGACAGCTGGGGTGACTGGCCCTGGCCGCCGGGCGCCTTCATCACCCACCTGCTGGTGCTGACGGTCGTGGCGCTGCGGACCCGACCGCGCACCGCGGCCTGGATGTGGATGCTGACCGCGTTGTACGGGTCGGCGGCCGAGACCGTATTCGGCTCCGGGCACTACGCGACCGACTCGATGCCCCTGCTGTTCCTCGCCGCTCTCGCCCTGCTGGTCGTCACCGTCCTGCACATACGCCGCACGGCGGAGCAGGAGGTGACCGCCCAGCAGTCGGAGACCGCGCACGAGCGCTCCAAGCGCACCCTCCTGGAGGAGCGCACCACGATCGCCCGCGAGCTGCACGACGTGGTCGCCCACCACATGTCGGTGGTCGCCATCCAGGCGGAGGCCGCGCCCTACCGGGTGGAGAACCCACCGCCCGAGCTGGAGCAGGCCTTCGTCACGATCCGGGAGAACGCGGTGGCGGCGCTCACCGAGCTGCGCCGCGTCCTCGGTGTCGTACGGGCCGCGGACTACGAGGCTCCGGACGCCCCGCAGCCCACCCTCGCCGACCTCGGCGCGCTGCTCGCCAATGTGCGGGAGGCGGGTCTGAGCGTGGAGAAGACGGTCACTGGCGCGGTGCGCGAACTCCCGCAGGGCGTGGAGCTGTCGGCGTACCGCATCGTCCAGGAGGCGCTGAGCAACACCCTGCGGCACGCACCGGGCGCGACGGCCCGCGTCGAGATCGGCTACGTTCTCGGCGGGCTCGGCCTGCGCATAGTCAACGGCCCCGCGCAGACGACGACCCTGGTGAAGTCGACCCACGGCGCGGGACACGGCATCACCGGGATGCGCGAGCGGGTCACGATGCTGGACGGTGAGATGACGACGGGCGAAACGGACGACGGGGGATACGAGGTGACGGTCTTCCTGCCGGTGCCGCTGCGGGCGGCGGAGGAATCCGGATGACGAACGGCACCATCCGCGTCCTGATAGCCGACGACCAGGTGATGGTCCGCGAGGGCTTCTCGGTGCTGCTCGGCGCGATGCCGGACATCGAGGTGGTCGGCGAGGCGGTCAACGGACGGGACGCGGTCGAGCGGGTCCGTGAGCTCGGTCCGGACGTCGTACTGATGGACATCCGCATGCCGGAGATGAACGGCATCGAGGCGACCCGGGAGATCGTCGCCGCGGACAGCGCCGCGAAGGTGCTGGTGCTGACCACCTTCGACCTCGACGAGTACGTGTACCAGGCGCTGCGCGCGGGAGCCTCCGGCTTTCTGCTCAAGGACGCCTCGGCGCGCCAACTTGCCGACGGGGTGCGGGTGGTCGCGGCCGGGGAGGCGTTGCTCGCTCCGTCCGTGACCAAGCGGCTGATCACCGAGTTCTCCAAGCTCTCGGACGCCCCGCGGCTCTCGGCCACGGCGCAGGCGGCCTACGGCGAGCTGACCGAGCGGGAGACGGAGGTGCTGGTCCTGATCGCGCAGGGCCTGTCGAACGCGGAGATCGCCTCGCGGCTGTTCGTCGCCGAGTCCACGATCAAGACCCATGTGAGCCGGATCCTGGTGAAGCTTGGCCTGCGCGACCGCACACAGGCTGCGGTGTTCGCGTACGAGGCACGGCTGATCACACCCAGGTGACCCAGGCGACTCACATGACCGAGGCCACCGAGGCCACCGAGGCCACCGAGGCCATCGAGGCCATCGAGGTGACCGGCGACCTGGGTGCCTGCTGACCGGGGGAGCGCGGCGGCCGGGCCGATGGCGGGGTACGGGGGTCCCCGCCGCGGGCCCGGTCGCCGAGACGCCCCTGTTCAGCGGGGCCGAGTCGGGCTAGCGTCCGCCCATGGCAGCCTCGCACACCCCGCACACCCCGCACACCCCGCACACCCCGCAGACACCGTCGGCCTTCGATCCCTGGAACCCGGAGTTCGTGGCGAACCCGTACCCCGCGTACGCGGAGCTGCGCGAGCGCGGCCGGGTGCACTACTACGAGCCCACCGACCAGTGGCTGGTCCCGCACCACGCGGACGTATCGGCGCTGCTGCGGGACCGGCGCCTGGGCCGGACCTACCAGCACCGTTACACGCACGAGGACTTCGGGCGGACGGCACCTCCGCCCGAGCACGAGCCGTTCCACGTCCTCAACGACCACGGAATGCTGGATCTGGAGCCGCCGGACCACACGCGGATCCGACGGCTGGTCTCCAAGGCGTTCACGCCGCGCACGGTCGAGCAGCTCAGGCCGTATGTGGACCGGCTGGCGAACGAGCTGGTCGCCGGTCTGGTGGCGGCCGGCGGCGGTGATCTGCTCACCGATGTCGCCGAGCCGCTCCCGGTGGCCGTGATCGCCGAGATGCTGGGCATCCCGGAGTCGGACCGGGCGCCGCTCAGGCCGTGGTCGGCGGACATCTGCGGGATGTACGAGCTGAACCCTTCCGAGGAGACGGCGGCGAGGGCGGTCCGGGCGTCGGTGGAGTTCACGGAGTACCTCCGGGAGCTGATCGCGGCGCGTCGCAAGGAGCCGGGCGACGACCTGATCTCGGGGCTCATCGCCGCGCACGACGAGGGCGACCGTCTGACCGAGCAGGAGATGATCTCCACCTGCGTCCTGCTGCTGAACGCGGGGCACGAGGCGACGGTGAACGCCACGGTGAACGGGTGGTGGGCGCTGTTCCGCAACCCCGACCAGTTGGCGGCCCTCCGCGGCGACGTTTCGCTGATCCCCACGGCGGTGGAGGAACTGATGCGCTACGACACCCCGCTCCAGCTCTTCGAACGGTGGGTTCTGGACGACATCGAGATCGACGGCACGACCGTTCCCCGGGGTGCGGAGATCGCCCTGCTCTTCGGCTCCGCCAACCACGACCCGAAGGTGTTCGCGTCCCCGGAGAGTCTGGACCTCTCCCGCACCGACAACCCCCACATCTCCTTCAGCGCCGGCATCCACTACTGCATCGGCGCCCCGCTGGCCCGTCTCGAACTGGCGGCGTCCTTGGGCGCTTTGCTGGAGAAGGCGCCGACGCTCGCCCTCGCCGCGGAGCCGGAGCGCAAGCCGAACTTCGTGATCCGGGGGCTGGAGGGACTCGGCGTCGTGCTCTGACCCGCCCGGACCGCCGGCCCCGGCCCCGGCCCCGGCCCCACGGTGTTCTCGATCATCGGCACACTCCAGCTCTACGCCGAGCCGGCCGTGCTGCGCCAGATCTCCTCGAACATCTCCAGCACGTTC
>NZ_JBEYFS010000222.1:0-19937 GCF_040634475.1 Streptomyces sp. NPDC007095 | reverse complement strand
GCCTGCGTGGCGGACGTTCCGTGCTGGCCGCAGGGCGTGCTCGGAGCGGAACCGGTGGGAGCGTCGCCGGTACGGGCGGGTTGTGCGGGTAACGCGCCGGGCGCGCGCAGCGGCTCCGGGGTATGGAGGAGCGCCCCGCGGGGGTCCGCGGGGGTGGAGGGCCGGCCGGCGCCGCTCTGGCGGCGCTCGTGCGAGGTGGGGTGCTCCGTCACGCGTGTCGAATCCATCCGTCCGGGGCTGCGCGCCGTGCGTGCAGTTCGTCCCGCAGCCCCGATACCCGGAATGTGTGTCCCGGGAACGGAATCTGCGCGTCGTCAGGACGGGGCCTGCCCGTCGCCGACGTGAACGCCGTCGTCGGGCCGAACGCCCTGTGCGGCCCGGTGGGCCGTCCGCCGACCGTACCGCCGTGGCCTTCGTACCCCTCGCTCACGTCCTGCCGCCCCTCGGTGACTTATGGTCAAGCCCAGCGCATGCTGCGGGAGTTGCTGCTGTGCGCCCTTGCGGAGGACGATCCTACGGTTGTACCACGGGGGCGCATCAAGGGTCTCATGAGGACACGTGCGCGGGCGTACGGTCCCAGTCATCCGGCAGGGAAGGAACCGGCCAGGCGGGATCCGGGCGCCAGTGCTGCCAACCGTCAGAGAACGGCGCGCCCCAGGCACGGATCACCTCCACCGCGCAGTGCCCTGCCTCTCTTACCTGTGCGGCCAGTTGAGTATCCATCAATCCGGCCCGTTGCGCCTGTGCGAACTCGTCTTCGTCGAGCCAGTGCCAACTGCGGTCCGGGTGCACGGAGATGTCCAGGAAGTGATCCTCGGAGTCGACCCCACCCTCCCAACGGGCGAGCGGCGCCTCCAGGTTCACGTACCAGTTCTTGAACCGCCAGCCCGGTTCCCAGAACAGCCACACCGACCAGGGCTCACCGGGCCGCGCCAGCTTCAGCACTCCGTTGCCGAACCAGCGGCCCCGCTGCACCGTTCGCGCCTTGGTGTAGCGGGACTCCAGCGGTTCTCCGTGCACCGGTGTACCGTCGGCGAGCACGGGCTTCACACACTCCGTGCCGGGCGCCATCCACACCGCGAGCAGTTCCTCGTCGTCCCGTACGACGGTCACGGGGCGGCAGATGTGGAACTGCTCACCGGCGTTCTCCCGGTACCGCCACAGAATGTGACTCCCGGGGGCCCAGTACACCGTCGACCCGCCCGCCGCCACTCGCCTCACCGCTCCACCCTCTGCCATGACCAGATATTAGGTGCCACAGGCATACGACGCTGCGGTGCGCGTCACGGTTCGCGCCATGGAGCGAATGACGTAACGAAGGCGTCATCCAATGGCTTCCAAGGTCATCCGGGGGGTGAACGCCGTTTACGGATGCGTCATCCTCAGGACATCGAGCGCCTCGTCCAGCTGTTCCAGGGTGAGGTCACCGCGCTCCACGTACCCGGACTCCAGGACGACCTGGCGGATCGTCCTGCGTTCCGCCAGTGCCTTCTTGGCCACCTTGGCGGCCTCCTCGTAGCCGATGTACTTGTTGAGCGGTGTCACGACCGACGGCGAGGACTCGGCGTACTCGCGGGCCCGTTCGCGGTGGGCGACGATCCCGTCGACGGTGCGGTCGGCGAGCAGGCGCGAGACGTTGGTGAGGAGCCGGACGGACTCCAGGACGTTCTTCGCGATGACCGGAAGCATGACGTTCAGCTCGAAGTTGCCGGCGGCCCCGGCGACGGCGACCGTCGCGTCGTTGCCCATCACCTGGGCCGCGACCATCAGTACCGCCTCGGGAATGACCGGATTCACCTTGCCGGGCATGATCGAGGAGCCGGGCTGGAGGTCGGGCAGGCTGATCTCGGCCAGCCCGGTGCGCGGACCGGACGCCATCCACCGCAGATCGTTGGCGATCTTCGTCAGCCCGACCGCGATGGTCCGCAGCTGCCCGCTCGTCTCGACGATCCCGTCCCGCGCGCCCTGCGCCTCGAAGTGGTCACGGGCCTCGGTGAGCGGCAGCCCGGTGGCCCGGGCCACCTCCGCGATGACGGCCGCGGAGAACCCGGGCGGCGTGTTGATCCCGGTGCCCACGGCGGTCCCGCCCAGCGGCAGTTCGGCGAGCCGGGGCAGCGAGGCGCGGAGGCGCTCGACGCCGTACCGCACCTGCGCGGCGTACCCACCGAACTCCTGCCCGAGCGTCACCGGCGTGGCGTCCATGAGATGCGTACGCCCCGACTTCACGACGTCCGCGAACTCCTCGGCCTTCCGCTCCAGGGCGGCGGCGAGGTGTTCCAGGGCCGGAACGAGATCCCGCGTGACGGCGGCGGTGGCCGCGATGTGGATCGAGGACGGGAACACGTCGTTCGACGACTGCGAGGCGTTCACATGGTCATTGGGGTGTACGTCCCTGCCGAGCCGCTCGGTCGCGAGCGTGGCGATGACCTCGTTGGTGTTCATGTTGGAGGACGTTCCGGAACCCGTCTGGAAGACGTCCACCGGGAAGTGCGCGTCCCAGCGCCCCTCGGCGACCTCGCCCGCCGCCTCCTGGATGGCCTCGGCCACGTCCTTGTCGACCACCCCCAGCTTCGCGTTGACCTTGGCGGCCGCGCTCTTGATCAGCGCCAGCGCCTCGATGTGCGCGCGCTCCAGACGCTGACCCGAGATGGGGAAGTTCTCCACGGCCCGCTGGGTCTGGGCCCGCCACTTCGCGTCCGCGGGCACCCTGACCTCACCCATGGAGTCGTGCTCGATCCGGTACGGGGCTGCCTGTTCGTCGGCCATCGACGATCACCTCCAGTGGGGACAGCATCGCGGACGTGCCCCGTGTTCCCGGCAGGGCGGCTCCCGTTTCTCCCGGGGAGTCAGCTCCGTGAGCCGCCGAGCGGTCCGGTGCACGCCGACGTCCCGCCGACCTTGGCGCAGGCCTCCGCCCCGCGCGGGCTCGACGCGGCCAGCATCGGGCTGCTGTAGCCGTCCGAGGGGTCGCCCTGGTAGGCGGCGGACAGCTCGTCCTGGTCGGATCTGATCGAGATCTCCCGCGCCCCGCCGGTCCTGGTGCGGACCTCCGACCAGACCGTCGCGCACGAGGGGGAGAAACGCAGCAGCACGACCTGTCCGGCGCGCGTGACGGTGCTCTCCGTGCGCGCGTCACGGCCGCAGGCCTCGGAGGTCGGGAACTGCCCCTGGCAGTCGCGGCCCCGGCAGGAGGCGCTCGCGGGGGCCGCGGGCTGGTCGGGGTCGAGGACGTCGGCGGCGCCCGCGGTGACCACCACCGTGGCCGCCATCGCCGCAAGGGCGATGACGGCCCGGTTGGACCCCCGGACGGGCCGGCCCCGAACCGGCGCGTCCGGAACCGCGGCCTGTGGGACCGGGGCCCCCAGGGGCGGGGTCGCCGTCCTTGACTGGGCCCGGGACGCGGCGTCCCACAGGGAGAGAAGAGGACCCGGGTCGGTGTCCGCCAGACGGCAGAGCGACTCGACCGCCGACCGCGGTGGAAACTGATCGCCGTTCAGATAGCGGTGCCAGGTCGACTTGCTGAACGGGGTGACGGAGGCCAGCGCGGCCAGACTCAGACCCGTCCGCTGCTTGAGGCACCGGAGCCGCTCCATCAGCAGCTGCTCCTCGTCGATGTCCTCCATGCCGATGTGTTCCGTACCGATGTACCCCGTGTTGATGTGTTCTGTACTTATACGTACTGCTTTGCTGTGTTCTGTCTCGTCCAACGAGTCGGGCAGCGGCTGTCTCTTGACCCTCACGTGGCTCTTCCTCTCGCTCCCTCGCCCTGCCGGGGTGACCGCCCTGATGTGTTCCCTCGCACGGCCCCCGGGCACACCCCGATCGCCCGAATGCGAACCGAATATGAAGGGGAGTTGACCTGCTGTTTCGTCAGGGGGGTGGGGTCGTCGGCTGATCGACTTGTCCTACCGGGCCGGCGGGGCGGACCTCGCCCCGCCGGCCGGCGCCGGACCTCAGGAGGCGAGCGGCGGGGCGGTCGTCAGCACCAGCGGACGGTGCGGCTGTTGCGGACGTAGTGGGCGGAGACATAGCCCCGGCCGTGGGCGAGCTTGTACCAGCGCGAGTTGCCCATGACGGAGGAACCGTTCCTCTTGCAGACCAGAGTCACCACACGGCCGGCCCGACGCGAGCCGACGACCCGGTAGCCGGTACCCGGACCGGACCGGACGTTCAGACGCGTGTGGCGGGTGGTCACCCGGCCCAGGACGTGCCGGGCGTGGTGGTGCGCGTGGGTGATCACGTAGTGCTTGTGGTGGTGCCTCGGGGTCAGTGGCAGGGTGTGCGAGGCGCGCTGGAGACCGGGGATCGAGGACTGCGGGGACGCCGGGTACCAGCTCGACGACGCGACCGGCGAGGACGCGGCGCCCCGGGCGGGAACGTGTGGAGCGGCCGGGGCGGCGGAGGCGACGGCTGTCACCGGGAAGACGGCGACAGCCGCGATCGCGGCCACCAGGCCGTTGCGCAAAGTGCGACCAATCATGGGATTTCCCTCCGAGATGACCTGCGGACCACAGGCTGTGATCCGGTCATCACGGAGGGTTTCCGGCGAAGCTCACAAAAATGCTGTCCCACTCGTTCCTGGGACGAAGTGGGACAGCATCGGGGCGTGGCGGGACACGTCCAGGCGGCGAACAGCGACCTCTGGCGTCCCGGGACGCTACGCCAGCCCGGGCCCCCGCACCGGGATCGACGTGAACGTCGGGGCAGGCGCCGGGTCCTGGAAGAAGTCGTTGCCCTTGTCGTCGACGACGATGAACGCCGGGAAGTCCTCGACCTCGATCTTCCAGACGGCCTCCATGCCGAGCTCCTCGTACTCGACGACCTCGACCTTCTTGATGCAGTCCTGGGCGAGCCGCGCGGCGGGGCCGCCGATGGAGCCGAGGTAGAAGCCGCCGTGCGCGTCGCAGGCGCCTGTGACCTGCGCGGAACGGTTGCCCTTCGCGAGCATCACCTTGGAGCCGCCCGCGGCCTGGAACTGCTCCACATAGGAGTCCATGCGGCCCGCGGTGGTGGGGCCGAACGAACCCGACGCGTAACCCTCGGGGGTCTTGGCCGGACCGGCGTAGTACACCGGGTGGTCCTTCAGGTACTGCGGCATCTCCTCGCCCGCGTCCAGCCGCTCCTTGATCTTGGCGTGCGCGATGTCGCGCGCCACGACGAGCGGGCCGGAGAGCGAGAGCCGGGTCTTGACCGGGTACTTCGTCAGCTCGGCGAGGATGTCGTCCATCGGCTGGTTCAGGTCGATCCGCACGACGTCGTCCCCGGCGGAGTCCAGGTGCTCGTCCGTGGTCTCCGGCAGGAAGCGCGCGGGGTCGGTCTCCAGCTGCTCCAGGAACACGCCCTCGGCGGTGATCTTCGCGACGGCCTGACGGTCGGCGGAGCAGGACACCGCGATCGCGACGGGGCAGGACGCGCCGTGCCGCGGCAGACGCACGACGCGCACGTCGTGACAGAAGTACTTGCCGCCGAACTGCGCGCCGATGCCGATCTTCTGGGTCAGCTCGAAGACCTTCTGCTCCAGTTCCTTGTCCCGGAAGCCGTGCCCGAGCTCCGAGCCCTCGGCCGGGATCTCGTCCAGGTAGTGCGCGGAGGCGTACTTCGCGGTCTTCAGGGCGTACTCGGCGCTCGTGCCGCCGACCACGATCGCCAGGTGGTACGGCGGGCAGGCGGCCGTGCCCAGTGAACGGATCTTCTCCTCCAGGAACTTCATCATGGAGGCCTCGTTCAGAACGGCCTTCGTCTCCTGGTACAGGAAGCTCTTGTTCGCCGAACCGCCGCCCTTGGCCATGAACAGGAACTTGTAGGCGCCGCCGTCGGTCGCGTACAGCTCGATCTGCGCCGGAAGGTTGGACCCGGTGTTCTTCTCCTCCCACATGGTGAGCGGAGCCATCTGCGAGTAGCGCAGGTTCAGCTTGGTGTACGCGTCGTAGATGCCGCGCGAGAGGGCCTCCTCGTCGCCGCCCTCGGTGAGCACGTTCTGTCCGCGCTTGCCCATGACGATCGCGGTGCCGGTGTCCTGGCACATGGGCAGCACGCCGGCGGCCGCGATGTTCGCGTTCTTCAGCAGGTCCAGGGCGACGAACTTGTCGTTGCCGGACGCCTCGGGGTCGTCGATGATGCGCCGCAACTGCGCCAGGTGCGCGGGCCGCAGATAGTGCTGGATGTCGTGGATGGCCTCCGCGGCGAGCTTGCGCAGCGCCTCCGGCTCGACCTTGAGGAACGTGCGCCCGTCGGCCTTGAAGGTGGAGACACCCTCGGAGGTCACCAGCCGGTAGGGGGTGGTGTCCTCCCCCTGGGGGAGCAGATCGGTGTACGCGAACTCAGGCACTAGCCCATTCCTCACTCGGCAGACAGCGGCATGCCTCCATTGGCAGCGTCCACCAGCGTAGAACCTGGCGCGGACGGTGAGCCTGTGAGGTAAGGCTCAGTTGGTGTGAAGGGCCGGTTTTCCACAGGTCGCGAGAAGGGGTAGTCGCGATCTATCGCGTTTGGGTACGCTGCTGCCGTGGACCTTCAGAAGCGCACCGAAACCCGGGCCTCCGACGCCGAACTCCGGGCCTCCGACGCCGACCGTGACCGGATCGCCGACATTCTGCGCGATGCCCTCGCCGAGGGGCGCCTCACCGCCGACGAGCATGCCGAGCGGGTCGAGGGGGTGCTGGCCACGAAGACGGTGGGAGAGCTCGACCGGTTCGTCCAGGACCTGCCCGCCGCGCGCGCGGGCCGCGCGACCCCCGCGTACACGTCCGTGCCCAACCGCCCCCAGCCGGGCGGTATCCCGGCCGAGGCCGACGAGAACGTGGTGGCGGTGTTCAGCGCCGCCGTGCGCAAGGGCCGCTGGCGCGCCGGGCGCCGCATCCACGCCTACGCCGTCTTCGGCTCCGTCGACATCGACCTCAGCGAGGCGGTCTTCGAGTACCAACAGGTCGTGATCAAGGCGATTTCGGTCTTCGGCAACGTCGAGATCAAGGTCCCGGAGAACGTCTCGTTGCGCGGCAGCGGTGGCGGAGTCCTCGGCAACTTCGAGACGCACACCACGCACGCGGGCGACCCCGACGCCCCCGTGGTCTACGTCGAAGGCTTCGCGGTGCTGGGGAACATCGAGGCGCGGCCCAAGCGCGGCAAGCTCGTCGCCGACATCCTCGACCGCACGATGGACCGGGTGGACAGGACTTTGCGCAAACACCTCGACCGTTGACGCCTGTGAACGCGACGGCGCGCGGGGCGCATTGGTCCACTCACCCGCGCCCCGTTTTGAACGACCGGCTCCGCTCTCGGGAACTCAGTGCATAGGCGCGCGCACAGCGGGTAGGGCTTGCTGCATCGCCTCTTGGAGGGCGCTGTGGGACTTCCCGCGGTGCCCGGCACGCCCGCGAAGCCGTCGTCAGGAGTAGACCGTGCTGCAACCGCCGCATCAGTCCCTGCAGGTAGCTGCCGTTCCGGCCCAGCGGGCGCCAGTGCGGGACAGGGATCAGGAAGCCCCATGGCACACGGAGGCGGTGTGCCGCAGGGACGAGGCCGGCCTGTTCTTCGCGCCCTCCAAGGAGCCCACGGCCGCCCGGCTGTCCCGCGAGGAGGCGGCGAAGCGCGTCTGCGCCCGCTGTCCCGTGATGGTCGAGTGCCGCGAACACGCGCTGCTGCAACCCGAGCCGTACGGAGTGTGGGGCGGACTCACCGCCGCCGAGCGCCGCGTGGTGCTCGCCCGGCGCCGCCGCCGCGACCTGGAACTCAAGAAGGCCGCCCGCGGCACGATAGCCGCGGCCGGCTGATCGCACGTACGCCGAAGGGGCCGCCCTCCGCACAGGGCCGGCCCCTTTGCCGTACGCACTTCTTTACGCGCCTCGTAAGGCAGGCACCCCATAAGGGGTGCGGGGAACTGCGCGACCAGCCACAACGGACCCGCAGTGCCCCACAACCGGCAGTTCCCCGGCTGACCCAGCGGAGCTACTTCGCTCGGTCGAAGTCGATCGCGCTGTACGCCCGCAACTTGCTCAGCCGATGCTCCGACCGAATCTGGCGGACCGTACCCGACTTGGACCGCATCACGATCGACTCGGTGGTCGCGGTCTCCGCCCGGTACCGCACTCCGCGCAGCAGCTCCCCGTCCGTGATCCCGGTGGCGACGAAGAACACGTTCTCGCCGGAGACCAGGTCGTCGGTGAACAGCACACGGTCGAGGTCGTGCCCGGCGTCCACCGCGCGCTGCCGCTCCTCGTCGTCCTTGGGCCACAGCTTGCCCTGGATGGTGCCGCCCAGGCACTTCACGGCGCAGGCGGAGATGATGCCCTCGGGCGTACCGCCGATGCCGAGGAGCAGGTCGATGCCCGTGCCCTCGCGCAGCGCGAGGATCGAGCCCGCGACGTCGCCGTCGGAGATCAGCTTGATCCGGGCGCCGGTCTCGCGGATCTCCTTGATGATCCCCTCGTGGCGCGGCCGGTCGAGGATCACGACGGTGACGTCCTCGGGCGAGGACTTCTTGGCCTTGGCGACCCGGCGGATGTTCACCGATACGGGCGCGTTGATGTCGACGAAGTCGGCGGCCTCCGGCCCGGTGACCAGCTTGTCCATGTAGAAGACCGCGGACGGGTCGAACATGGTGCCGCGGTCGGCGGCGGCCAGCACCGCGATCGCGTTGCTCATGCCCTTGGCGGTCAGTGTGGTGCCGTCGATCGGGTCGACGGCGATGTCGCATTCGGGGCCGGTCCCGTCGCCCACGCGCTCCCCGTTGAAGAGCATCGGGGCCTCGTCCTTCTCGCCTTCACCGATGACGACGACGCCGTTCATCGAGACGGTGGAGACGAGGGTCCGCATGGCCCGGACGGCGGCGCCGTCGGCGCCGATCTTGTCGCCGCGGCCTACCCAGCGGCCCGCGGCCATCGCGGCGGCCTCGGTGACCCGGACGAGTTCCAGGGCGAGATTTCGGTCGGGGGCCTCGGAAGGGACCTCGAGTTCGGACGGCAGATGATGCTCGGTCATCGGAGCGCACCTTTCTGATACGACGACGGCCGGATGAGGGTGTGCCCCGACTCTATCGTCAGGCTGACAAAATGAGCAGGGGGCCCCACGGATGAGCAGGCCAGGGCACCTGCGACGATAGGGGCGTGGCAGGTACGAAAGGCAAGCAGAGCGTCCGGGACATGCTCCTCTCCCTGGGTCTGATCGGGCTCATGGCGGGCGTGATCTACATCTTCATCCCGCACGACGACTCCGCGCCTCCTCTCAAGCGCGTCGACTACCGCGTCGAGCTGCTCACGGCGCGCCGCGCGGCGTCGTATCCCGTGGCGGCACCCGTGGGTCTGCCGACGGCGTGGAAGGCGACCTCGGTGCGGTACGACGGCAGCGAGTTCGATGCCTGGCACCTGGGCTTCCACGACCCCGACGGTCAGTACGTGGCGATCGAGCAGTCCACTCAGCCTGCGGCCGTCTTCATCGACTCGGCCAGCCAGGGAGCCAAGGAGACGAAGGCCACCCAGCGGATCGGTGACGCGACGTGGCAGCGGTACGAGGGCGACAAGTACGACGCCCTCGTGCTCAAGGCCAAGGGGGCGACCACCGTGGTGACCGGGACGGCGTCGTTCGGGCAGCTGACGAAGATGGCGGAGGCGCTGAAGACGTCGTGACTGTACGACGGCGTGACGTCGTGACGTCGTGACGTCGTGACGTCGTGACGTCGTGACGTCGTGATGGGTCTGCGTAATGCATCCACGTGAGACGTGAGAAGGGCCCCCGGCGCCATTGCCGGGGGCCCTTCTCGTGCGCGTACGCCGGGGCGTACGCGGGGGCTCAGACGGTCGTGATGACCTGGTCGAACTCCAGGCGCGGGGAGCGCGGGAACCAGGCGTCCTCGCCCGGCTTGCCGATGTTGACGACCATCAGCGGGGTGTGGTCGTCGTCCAGGAACTCCTTCTGGACGCCCGCGAAGTCGAGACCGGTCATCGGGCCGGCGGCGAGGCCGGCGGCGCGCACGCCGATGATGAAGTACGCGGCCTGCAGGGCGGCGTTCAGCGTGGCGGCACCCTCACGGGCGGGGCGCTCGGCGAAGAAGACGTCCTTGGCCTGCGGGAAGTGCGGGAACAGGGCGGGGAGCTCCTCGTGGAACTCGTTGTCCGCGGAGAGGATCGCGACCAGCGGGGCGGTGGCGGTCTTGGGCTGGTTGCCCTCGGCCATGTGCTGCACCAGGCGCTCGCGGGCCTCGGCGGAGCGGACCAGGGTGATGCGCAGCGGCGACTGGTTGAAGGCGGTCGGGCCGTACTTGACCAGGTCGTAGATCGCCTGCATCTGCTCGTCGGTCACCGGCTCGTCGGTGAACGTGTTGGCGGTGCGGGCCTCGCGGAACAGCAGGTCCTGGGCGGCGGGGTCAAGAACGAGAGACATCAGAAACCTTCTCGAGATGTGCGGTGGATCCGGGGGATCGGTTGGCGATGTCGACAGTACGTGGAGGAGGTTTAAGGTTCAACCAAAACCGGGGTGAGGTGATCCGCCTCACAGGGAGTGAGGGGGGGCGAGGTCGCTTCCGGGCGCCAGGGTTCCGGGGGAACGACGAGGCCGCCGTCACCGAGCGGGACGGCGGCCGGGTGTCACTGGGGATGTCGCCGGGTGTCACCGGCTGCGGAAAGCCGGGTGCCACCGGCTATGGAAGGGGGCGAGTGTCGTCATGTCACTCGGAGTCGTGGCCCCCGTCTCCGTCCCCGCCCTCCGACTCCTCCTCGGCCAGTGCCGCGTCCAGGCGGGCCCGTGCGCCCTCCAGCCAACGGCGGCAGACCTTCGCCAGCTCCTCGCCCCGCTCCCAGAGCGCCAGGGACTCCTCGAGCGTCGTGCCGCCCGCCTCCAGTCGGCGTACGACCTCGATCAGCTCGTCCCGCGCCTGCTCGTACCCGAGCGCCTCGTCCACCTTGCTGGTCATGCGCCCACCCTATGCATCGACTCGTACCGTGAATTCACCCTCGGCGACCCGCGCCCGCAGCGCCTCGCCCTGCGCCACCTCGTCCGGATCCCGGACCACCTGGCCGTCGGCCTTCTGGAGCACCGCGTACCCCCGTCGGAGGGTCGCTGCGGGAGAGAGGGCCACCACACGCGCGTGGGTGTGCGTCAGCTCCGAGTCGGCGCGGTCGAGCAGATGCCCGAGCGTGCGCCGCCCGCGGTCCAGCAGCGCGGCGACCTGGTCGGCTCGCTCGTCGACCATCCGGTGCGGATCCTCTATCGAGGGCCGGGCCAGCGCGTGCGCGAGCCCCCGCTCCTCCCGGTCGATGAACGACTGGACACTCCGCCGCGCCCGGTCCCGCAGGAACCGCACCCGCTCGTACTCCTCCCCGACGTCCGGCACGACCTTCTTGGCCGCGTCCGTCGGCGTGGACGCGCGCAGGTCGGCCACGAAGTCCAGCAACGGGTTGTCGGGCTCGTGCCCGATGGCCGACACGACCGGCGTACGACAGGCCGCGACCGCCCGTACGAGCTGCTCGTCCGAGAACGGCAGCAGGTCCTCCACGCTGCCGCCGCCGCGCGCCACGATGATCACGTCCACGGCGTCGAGCGCGTCCAGCTCCTTCACGGCCTGCACGACCTGCGGCACCGCGTGCACCCCCTGCACGGGGACGTTGCGCACCTCGAAGCGGACGGCCGGCCAGCGGTGCCGCGCGTTCTCCAGCACGTCCCGCTCGGCCGCCGACGCCCGCCCGCACACCAGCCCGATGAGCTGCGGCAGGAACGGCAGGGCCTTCTTGCGATCGGCCGCGAACAGTCCCTCGCTCGCCAGGGACTTCTTCAACTGCTCGAGGCGCGCGAGGAGTTCTCCGACGCCGACCGGCTTGATCTCGGTGGCCCGCAGCGACAGCTGCCCGCGCGGCGCGTACCACTCCGGCTTCGCCAGGACGACGACGCGGGCACCCTCGCTCACCACGTCCGCCACCGCCTCGAACACCTGCCGGTAGCAGGTGACGCTCACCGAGATGTCGTACGACGGGTCGCGCAGGGTCAGGAAGACGACGCCCGCGCCGGGGCGCCGCGACAACTGGGTGATCTGCCCCTCGACCCACACCGCGCCGAGCCGGTCGATCCACCCTCCGATGAGCCGCGACACCTCACCGACGGGCAGTGGGGCGTCCGCGGACGTGTTGAGAGCCATGCGCCCGAGACTAACGGCCCCCACTGACACGAAGCCCGCACGCGTTCTTGGAGCGGAGTGCCGTGGTTTTCCTGGCGCGGAGCGCCGAAGCAGCCCCCCGCTGCACGCGGACGCGCCCCCGCCGGGCCAGCAGCACACCCGCCCCCGAGGCCAACCACACCACACCGCACCGACCACCCGAGCGGCCCCGGACGCCTCCACGATCACGGCAGCAGTGCCCGCGGCCCCCACCACGGGGACCAGGACGCGCCGCCACCACACCACGGGCCCGCCCCGACGCCGTACCGCGAACCACCCCACCACACTCGCGTCCGTGGACGACCAGGTCCTGGAAGCCGAGGCTGCGCCGCAGTCCGTACCCGGCACCGGTCTCGTCGGCCGCTCCGCCTCCCGGGGGTCGCGTCGCGCCCACCCCGCCCAGCTCCCCCTCGGTCTCCCCAAGGAGGCGATCTTCGACGCGCCGAGTGCGGCCTTACGATGGGTGCCATGACTGCTTCGCCTGGCCGCCGTGTCCTGCTCGCCGCCCCCCGTGGCTACTGCGCGGGCGTGGACCGCGCCGTGATCGCCGTCGAGAAGGCCCTTGAGCAGTACGGGGCCCCGATCTATGTCCGCCACGAGATCGTCCACAACAAGTACGTCGTGCAGACCCTGGAGAAGAAGGGCGCGATCTTCGTCGAACAGACGGCCGAGGCCCCCGAGGGGTCCATCGTCATGTTCTCGGCACACGGCGTCGCCCCGGTCGTCCACGACGAGGCCGCGGCCGGCAGGCTCGCCACCATCGACGCGACCTGCCCGCTGGTCACCAAGGTCCACAAGGAAGCCGTCCGGTTCGCGAACGAGGACTTCGACATCCTGCTGATCGGCCACGAGGGCCACGAGGAGGTCATCGGCACCTCCGGCGAGGCGCCCGACCACATCACTCTTGTGGACGGCCCCGAGGACGTCGCCAAGGTCGAGGTCCGTGACCCCTCCAAGGTCGTCTGGCTCTCCCAGACCACGCTCTCGGTCGACGAGACGATGGAGACGGTCGACGCGCTGAAGGAGAAGTTCCCGCAGCTCATCTCCCCGCCCAGCGACGACATCTGCTACGCCACGCAGAACCGCCAGCTGGCCGTGAAGCAGATGGGTGAGGAAGCGGACCTGGTCATCGTGGTCGGCTCGCGCAACTCCTCCAACTCCGTGCGTCTCGTCGAGGTCGCCAAGCTCGCGGGGGCGCGGGCGGCGTACCTCGTGGACTTCGCCGACGAGATCGAGGAGGGCTGGCTGGAGGGTGTGACGACGGTCGGTGTCACCTCGGGCGCCTCCGTCCCGGAGGTCCTGGTCGAGCAGGTCCTGGAGTGGCTCTCCGCCCGTGGCTTCGAGGACGTCGAGATCGTCAAGGCGGCCGAGGAGTCCATCACCTTCTCGCTGCCCAAGGAACTGCGCCGCGATCTGCGGGCGGAGGCGGCGGCGTTGGTGGCGCAGCGCACGGCTGCCGGTGCTTCCGCCCCCTCCGAGAAGTAACTGTCAGTCGTACGACGTAGCGTAGGGCCATGCAGATCTTCGGCGTGGACATCGGCGGATCCGGGATCAAGGGTGCCCCTGTGGACCTGGACCGCGGCGAACTGACGGAGGAGCGCTACAAAGTGCTCACTCCCCATCCGGCGACCCCGGACGCGGTGGCCGACGGCGTGAAGGAGGTCGTCGGTCACTTCGGCTGGACGGGACCCGTCGGCATCACCTTCCCCGGGGTGGTCACCGGCGGCGCCACCATTCGTACGGCTGCCAATGTCGACAAGGCGTGGATCGACACCGACGCGCGGGCCCTGCTGGGCGACCGGCTGGGCGGCCTCCCGGTGACGGTGCTGAACGACGCGGACGCGGCGGGCGTCGCCGAGATGCAGTTCGGCGCCGGGCGCGACCGTCAGGGCACGGTCCTCCTGCTCACCTTCGGCACGGGTATCGGCAGCGCGCTCTTCGTCGACGGCGAGCTGGTTCCCAACACCGAGCTGGGACACCTCGAGCTGAACGGCCACGACGCGGAGAAGCGTGCCTCCACCAAGGCCAAGGAGGACCACGAGCTGACCTGGGAGCACTGGGCGCGCCGGGTCACGAAGTACCTCGCCCATGTGGAAATGCTCTTCTCTCCCGAGCTCTTCATCATCGGCGGCGGCGTCAGCCGCAAGGCCGACAGGTTCCTGCCGCTGATCGAGGGCATCAAGGCGGAGATCGTCCCGGCGCAGCTGCAGAACAACGCGGGGATCGTGGGTGCGGCGATGCGGGCGGCGAAGTACGCGTAGGCCCTCGGGGGGCGCAGGGGGCGGCACCGGGAGCCCGGCGCCCGTGTGGTCGCGCACGTCGTGTCCGTCGCGCGCCTGGTGTCCGTCGTGTCCGTCAGGCCGGACGGCGGCGCGGCCGGATTCCCGGGCGGGGCCCCTGGGCCGCCCTGCGCCGGGCGGCCCTGCGGATCATCAGACGGACCTTCCGTACGGTGGTGATGACCCCCGCGACCAGCGTCCCTCCGTACAGCCATCCCGCCTGGGTCGCCAGTGCGGTGACCAGCCCCATCAGCTCGCCCCCGATCCCGCCGCCCCCGTCGGTGACGGGCAGCAGCCCGAACGCGAAGGCGATGGGCACGACGACGGGCGCGGTGACAAGGTCTCCCCTTCGCACCCACAGCGCGGTCAGGGCCGCCACCGGCAGGAACAGCACCCCGTAGACCACCAGCGACGCCCCGAAGAGCAGCTGGTCGAGACAGGCGAGCGCGAACATCGTCGCCCCGCAGAACAGTCCGCCGCCGAGCCCGGTGAGCCGGGGGTTCGGCATCCGCCGTCGCGTCGGAGCGGGCCTGGGCGTGGGCCTGGGCGTGGGTGCGGGCCGCCGTGCGGGGGGCGTACCCCTGCGTACGCCGTCGGCCGTGGCGCGCCCGGTCTGGGCAGGCAGAGGTGCGCCGCGTCGCGGTCTGTACTGAGGGGGACGCGTCCTGTGTTGCTCCACTGGACCAACTTAGGTCGGTTTATGTGCGGAATAACCCCTCAGACACGCCGATGGGCCGACCTTGGCCATGCGTTCGATACGTCGCCGGTAAGGGGCCTCGCACCCCGTAGACTGGTTGATCGGCCCGCGCACCTTCGCGGATCTGTCGCCCACCCTCACGTACGGGAAGTCGCAACGTGTCGCTCACGATCGGAATCGTCGGTCTGCCCAATGTCGGCAAGTCGACCCTGTTCAACGCCCTGACCAAGAACGACGTGCTCGCGGCCAACTACCCGTTCGCCACGATCGAGCCCAATGTGGGCGTGGTCGGCGTCCCCGACGCCCGGCTGACCAAGCTGGCCGAGATCTTCGGCTCGCAGCGCGTCCTTCCGGCGACGGTCGACTTCGTCGACATCGCGGGCATCGTGAAGGGTGCCTCGGAGGGCGAGGGCCTGGGCAACAAGTTCCTCGCGAACATCCGTGAGTCGGACGCGATCTGCCAGGTCATCCGTGCCTTCAAGGACGAGAACGTCGTGCACGTCGACGGCAAGGTCTCGCCCAAGGACGACATCGAGACGATCAACACCGAGCTGATCCTCGCGGACCTCCAGACCATCGAGAAGGTCCTGCCGCGCCTCCAGAAGGAGTCGCGCATCAAGAAGGACATCGCTCCCAAGGTCGCGGCGGTCGAGGCGGCGAAGGAGATCCTGGAGAGGGGCGACACCCTTTTCTCGCAGGGCATCGTCCAGGACTCCGGCAACGAGGAGCTCCTGCACGACCTCCACCTCCTGACCACCAAGCCGTTCCTGTACGTCTTCAACGTGGACGAGGACGAGCTGGTCGACGAGGACTTCAAGGCCGAGCAGCGCACCCTGGTCGCCCCCGCCGAGGCGATCTTCCTCAACGCCAAGCTGGAGGCGGACCTCGCCGAGCTCGACGAGGAGGACGCCATGGAGCTCCTGGAGTCGGTGGGCGCCGAGGAGCCGGGCCTCGCCACCCTCGCCCGCGTCGGCTTCGACACTCTCGGCCTGCAGACCTATCTGACGGCCGGCCCCAAGGAATCCCGCGCCTGGACCATCAAGAAGGGCGACACCGCCCCCGAGGCCGCCGGAGTCATCCACACCGACTTCCAGAAGGGCTTCATCAAGGCGGAGGTCATCTCCTTCGAGGACCTCGTCGACACGGGCTCGGTCGCCGAGGCCCGCGCCAAGGGCAAGGCCCGCATGGAGGGCAAGGACTACGTCATGCAGGACGGCGACGTGGTGGAGTTCCGCTTCAACGTTTAGTGGCGGCAATAGCGTGGACGCGATGATTTAGCAAACGTGCAGGTCAGGTGGGGTCGGCCCGAGTTAGGGTCGGCCCCGTTGGCGTGCCGGTGGCTGGATCCGTGCTGGATTTTCTGACGTTTCGTCATCTGTCGTCAGCTGTTGTTCTTCGTACGCTGGCTGGATCGGGGCTGGAGGGTGCTGAACGGGGAGTCAGCACGGTGGGCGGGCGTCGGTGCGCCGCGTGTCGCCGCCGGCTGGGCCTGTGGGGCGCCATGCCGGGCGTGACGGCGGGCAGGCCCGCGGGGCGCCCCTACTGGCCGTGGTCGCGGCTGTCGTACGGGGTGCGCGGGTACCGGGGGAGTGTGCCGCGTTGGCGGTGGCTTGGCAGCGGACCCAATCGTCATCAGAAACTGCTACGCGCCTCGAGCTGGAGAAACCGGGAGCGCTTCCGTATCTGTGCCGTTGTGAAGCGCCGGGGCGTCGATCTGCGGCATTGAGCCATTGCGGGCTGTGGAGGCCCGCTATTCGGCTGGCGTCCATCGTTCCAGCCGAGTAGGTGGCTGCGCGCCGAGGTTCTACGGTGCTGAATGCTTCAGCTGCTGGTCTTGCGGAAGCTATCGACGCAGCCCGCCCCAGCCGCCTTCGGGGCCCTTCCAGTCGAGGGCTAGGGCATCCTCGCCCTTCATGTCGAGGGGGTGCCCACACCTCGCCCGCCGTCGCTGCTGCCGACGACGTCGGCATGGACGGTGTCCCTCGGCACGGCAATGATCCAGGTCGCCCGGAGCTGTCAGCGTGCCGTTCCCGGAGCGGCTTTGATGTGGGCCGTGAGGTGTTGAAGGGTGGTCCAGGCCTCGGGGGCGGTTCCGTCGCCGAGGGGGTAGTGGAGCGCGGGTTTGGCAGCGGGGCCGAGTTGGGTCGGCCGGACGTTGACGGGTGGCCGGCGGGCGTGGGTGAGGCCGATGTCGGCTACGTCGTCGGGGCCCAGGGTGAAGGAGTGGGGTATAGGCGGTGCTTCGAGGCGTGGGGGCGTGGTGAGGTCGTGGCGGGCCCGGCGTAGGGACGTGAGCATCGTGGCCAGGCCGTGGTCGGTGACCAGTGTCCCGGCGAGGTGCTCGATTGCTTCGAGGGGTGGGGTTTCGTGCTCGCTGTAGCCGAGGGTGAGTTTGATGTCCTCCTCCACGCCGGTTGCCGTGCGGATCACGCGCATCGTGGCGATTGCAGGGCGGTCGGGGTGGCCGACAGCGACCAGGTGCGTGGGCTCGGGAGCTCGGTCGCGGGCGAGGTCGGTCAACTGGCGTGGTGACCAAGGCAGGTTGACGGGCTCCGCCGTGCCCCAGCCTGCGGGTGCGGCCCCGGTCAGGGTGCGCCAAGCTATTTCCAGCGCGCGGCCGAGGACCAGGTGCTCATCCGCAGGGTGCAGGGTGCGGAACGCCACGATGAGTTGGCGTTCGGTGGGCGGTATGACGTCGGCGAACGCCTCGGCCACCGTCGGCTTGCCGTTGGCCGTGAGGGCGGGCGCGAAGGTGCCGTTCTGCCAGCGCAGTACGGCGCCGGACAGGCCGTCGTAGTAGCCGCAGTCCGGGTCCTGGACGACCCAGCGGTTGGGGACCTGGGCGAGTGTGGTGCGGGCGGGCAAGCTCAGGCGTATGTGGGGCGGAGTGACGATCTGCAAGGCCCGACCCGCCGAGGATGTGGCGCGCAGGACGTCCGAGAGCCAGGAGGTCAGGGCGACCACGGGCCGGTCGATCAGGATGAGGACCGTGCTGTCGGTCAGTACGTCCACGGCGGGTTGTCTGTCACCCGGTGCGGGAACCGCGGAGACGTCGACGACCTCGGTGGTGGCCGCACCGGGCGGCCAAGTGATCCCGCTCAGCAGCGCGTTGAGACGCCCGCACGCGGATCCGGCAAGGCGCTCGGCCTCGGGAACAGCGGTGGAGGCGCGGACCTCGGTCCACCAGAAGGGCACGGGCACATCGCTGCCGAGGAGCCGGCGGGCCTCGCCCGGCACCTGCACGAGTACCGGCGCCTCGACGGACACTAGGGGGCGACCGCCGGGCCCGCACAACTGGATGACCGCGCCGTCGGCCGCTGCCGCAACGTCCAGGCCGGGTCCGCCCGCGTACAACCCGGCCAGCAGGGCCCAGGTGTCGGGCATCTTCGGGGTGAGGGCGATGACGTCCTTGGTCACGGAGCGGATCCCGGGTCTTCGTCTGTGAGTGCGGTCTGTATGAGTTGGTGGTGGCGGCCGCGGCGGACGAGGGTGCCGCGGCCGGGTGGTTGGGCGGAGGCGTACAGGCCGGGGAAGAGCTGGCCCTCGGTGCGGTCGCCGGTCATGAGGAGGGCGGTGGTGCCGGTCTCGCGCAGGGTGGTCAGCAGCGGTTCGTACAGGGCGCGGGAGGATCCGGCGGTGCGGCGGGCGACGATGAAGTGAAGGCCGATGTCCTGGGCGGAGGAGATGTATGGCAGGAACGGGGCCAGGGGCTGCTGGCCTGCGGTGGTGAGGATGTCGTAGTCGTCAACCAGGATCACGATCCGCGGTCCGGTGAACGAGGGTTCCGTGTCAACCGCGTCCGGGTCCGCCGTCTCCGGCAGGCGCTTCTCCAGCTCGGTCGCGATGCCGGTGGCGAGGGCTGCGGCCAGCTTCGCGTTGTGGGCGTAGCCACCGCGGTACGGCTCCGGGACAACGCCGCGCAGGCCGCGGCGTGGGTCGAAGACGCCGAAGACCAGTTCGTCGTCGCCGTATCGGTCGACGAGTTGGCGGGCTATCAGTTTCAGCAGGTTGGTTTTGCCGCACTCGTTGTCGCCCAGGATCAGAAGGTGCTGGTCGCTCCCGAAGAGGTCCAGCAGTGCTGGGGCCAGCGCGTCCTGATCGACGCCGAGCGGCACCCGCCGGGGCTCGGCGACCAGGGACGGCAGCTGCGCCGCGCGCAGTCGGGTTGGCAACACCCGTACGGGAGGAGCAAGTTCGCCGTGCCAGGTGGCGCGGATCGTTCGCGTGGCCTCCTCCAACGCCGGGCCGAGGTCGCCTGTGGACGGAGATGCGTCGACGCGGGGCAGTGCGACCTGCGCGAACAGCTTGCCGTCGGTCAGGGTGCGGCCCGGGGTGTCGGGGGAGAGCGTCTGGGACAGTTTGCGGTCGATGGACGAGTCGGCCGGGTCGTTGAGCCGGAGTTCGACGCGGGTGCCGAACATGGACTGGGTGGCGATGCGGACGTCGTTCCAGCGCAGCATTCCGGCGACGACGTGGATGCCGTAGCCGCCGCCGCGTTTGAGGAGGTCGGCCACGGCGTCGTCGAGGTCGGCGAACTCGTCGCGCAGCGCGCCGAATCCGTCGATGAGTAGCACGATGACCCATCGCACCAGCCGCATCCAAAGCGCCGCCGCCCGCGCCAACGCTCCCGCCGCGCCAGCCCGTTCGGAATCCGACCCGCTGGCTGAGACCAGCCCGCTACCAGGAGCAGCGGCCCTCCGGAGGGCCCTCGGCGAGGACGGTTACCGGCTCCTCGGCCACCAGCGGCAGGAACGCGGCACCGCACTGGGCGAACTGGCCGACCTGGTCTGGAACACCGCCCGCGAAGCCGACCGGCTCCACG
>NZ_JBEYFS010000221.1:0-19999 GCF_040634475.1 Streptomyces sp. NPDC007095 | reverse complement strand
CGTCCCGTTCTCCGCCGTCCGGATCACACACCGTGACCGGCGACGCACGGCCCGTCCGCCAGGGGGCGGAATGTCCAGCGGCACCAGGGGCGCGCCACGCGTCCCGGGAACCCAGCGGGGCAGGGCGTGGGGCAGGGCCCCGTACCAGAGGCGGGCGACCGTGAAGCCGAAGGCCAGGCACAGCATGCCGCCCACCGCGTCCAGCCAGAAGTGGTTGGCGGTGGAGACGATGACCAGCAGTGTGGCCGCCGGGTAGAGCAGGCCCAGGACACGGACCCACGGCACCGAGGCCAGCGCGAAGATGGTCAGACCGCACCACAGGGACCAGCCGATGTGCATCGACGGCATCGCGGCGTACTGGTTCGACATGTGCTTGAGGTCCCCGGAGGCCATGGAACCCCACGTGTGGTGGACGACCACCGTGTCGACGAAGTCGCCGCCGTTCATCAGCCGGGGCGGGGCGAGCGGGAAGAAGTAGTAGCCGAGCAGGGCCACCGCCGTGGTGGCGAAGAGCGCGAGGCGTGCCGCCGCGTACCGGCCGGGGTGGCTGCGATAGAGCCACACCAGGACCCCGAGCGTCACGACGAAGTGCAGCGTCGCGTAGTAGTAGTTCATCCCGATGATCAGCCATGTCACCGAGTCCACGGCGTGGTTGACCGACTGCTCGACGGCGATCCCGAGGTGGTGCTCCATGCGCCACAGCCAGTCGGCGTTGCTCAGCGCCTCCTGCTTCTGCTCGGGCACGGCGTTGCGGATCAGTGAGTACGTCCAGTAACTCACGGCGATGAGCAGGATCTCGAACCAGAAGCGGGGGCGACGCGGGGTGCGCACTCGGCGCAGAAACGCCTTCCCCGCGTTCTCCTCCGCGACGGGGCGTGGAGCGGCCCGGTCCTGGCCTTCCAGTGTCGTCACGGTCGTCTCACCCATAGACACAAAGTCTGCCAGAAAAGCGTTCCGCGACCGATCATCCCCTGGTCGGGTCCTGGCCGCACGTTCTACGACGGGAGGAGTCCTACGCGCAACGTAGGCGCTCCTCCTTAGGGACGATTCCGGTCCCCAGGGGCCGAAGCGGTCGAACCGCGCACCACCAGCTCCGGCATGAACACGAACTCACTGTGCGGCGCCGGAGTTCCACCGACCTCCTCCAGCAGCGTCCGCACCGCCGCCTGACCCATGGCCGGGACCGGCTTGCGTATCGTCGTCAGGGGCGGGTCGGTGAAGGCGATCAGGGGGGAGTCGTCGAAGCCGACGACCGATATGTCCTTCGGCACCTCCAGGCCCCGCTGACGCGCCGCCCTTATCGCGCCGAGGGCCATCATGTCGCTCGCGCAGACCACCGCCGTGCACCCCCGGTCCATGAGGGCGGTGGCCGCGGCCTGACCGCCCTCCAGGGTGTACAACGAGTGCTGGACCAGTCGCTCCTCGATGTCGGCCGGGCTCAGCCCCAACTGCTCCTGCATCGTGCGCACGAAGCCCTCGATCTTCCGCTGCACGGGCACGAACCGCTTCGGACCCAGGGCGAGTCCGATGTTGGTGTGCCCGAGCGAGACGAGGTGCGTGACCGCGAGGGCCATCGCCGCGCGGTCGTCCGGGGAGATGAAGGGCGCCTGGACCTTCGGCGAGAAGCCGTCGACCAGGACGAACGGGACGCCCTGGGCGCGCAGCTGCTCGTAGCGCTGCATGTCCGCCGAGGTGTCGGCGTGCAGACCGGAGACGAAGATGATGCCGGCGACGCCCCGGTCCACCAGCATCTCCGTCAGCTCGTCCTCGGTGGAGCCGCCCGGCGTCTGGGTGGCGAGGACCGGGGTGTAGCCCTGGCGGGTCAGGGCCTGGCCGATGACTTGCGCCAGAGCCGGAAATATGGGGTTCTCCAGCTCCGGGGTGATCAGGCCCACCAGGCCCTCGCTGCGCTGCCGCAGCCGGACCGGACGCTCGTAGCCCAGGACGTCGAGCGCGGCCAGGACGGACTGGCGGGTGGTCGCGGCGACGCCCGGCTTCCCGTTCAGGACGCGGCTGACAGTCGCCTCACTGACCCCCGCCTGGGCTGCGATGTCGGCAAGCCGTGTGGTCACAGGATTGGACTGTACCGGTCGCATCTCAGACTGCCCACCAGACCGTTGAATCTGCGGGCAGTTCGGTCGTTTCGGCACCCGGCTCGACGTCCGCGCTGGCGAGCAGCAGGGTGCCCGGGGTGGGCAGCGGGAGGGGGGCCGCGGTGAGGTTCACCGTGCAGACGAAGGAGCCCTCGGCGGTGTCCCGGCGGAAGGCGAGGACCCCGTCGGGCGTGGGCAGCCAGGTCACCTGGCGGCCCGCGCCGAGCGCCGGGTGCTCGCGGCGCACGGCGAGCGCGCTGCGGTAGAACTCCAGCGTCGAGGTGGGGTCGCCCTCCTGCGCCTCGACCGTGAGGTTCTTCCAGGAGGCCGGCTGCGGCAGCCAGCTCGGGCCGCCCTCGACCGGTCCGAAGCCGAACGGCGCGACCTCGCCGGACCACGGCAGCGGCACCCGGCAGCCGTCGCGGGTGCCGTCCTGGCCCGCGCTGCGGAAGAACGCCGGGTCCTGGCGGACCTCGTCGGGCAGGTCGACGACCTCGGGCAGCCCGAGCTCCTCGCCCTGGTAGAGGTACGCCGAGCCGGGCAGCGCCAGCATGAGCAGGGTGGCCGCCCGGGCCCGGCGCAGACCACGCGCCTCGTCCCCTTCCGCGAGACGCGTGGAGTGCCGTACCACGTCGTGGTTGGAGAGCACCCAGGTCGCGGGCGCGTGTACGGCGTTCATGGCGCCGAGCGAGCGGTCGATGACCTCGCGCAGGTCCGCCGAGTTCCAACCGGTGGTCAGGTAGGAGAAGTTGAAGGCTTGGTGCAGTTCGTCCGGGCGCAGGTACAGCGCGCTGCGCTCGACGGTCGGCGTCCACGCCTCCGCCACCGCGATGCGCCCGCCCGTCTCCCGCCCCCGCCCTTCCAAGGAAGGCCCTTCGGGCCCTGTCTCATTTCCCGTGTACTCGTCGAGGATCCGCCGCCAGCTGCGGTAGATCTCGTGCACGCCGTCCTGGTCGAAGTACGGCACGGCCTCGGTGCCGAGCAGCTTGACCTGCTCGTCGTGGCCGATGTCGGGCAGACCCGCCGCCTTGACCAGGCCGTGGGCGACGTCGATGCGGAAGCCGTCGATGCCGAGGTCCAGCCAGAAGCGCAGGATGGAGCGGAACTCGTCGTGGACGGCCGGGTGGTCCCAGTTGAAGTCGGGCTGCTCGGGCGCGAAGAGGTGCAGGTACCACTCGCCGTCCTCGACGCGGGTCCAGGCCGGGCCGCCGAAGATCGACTCCCAGTCGTTGGGGGGCAGTTCGCCGTTCTCACCCTTGCCGGGACGGAAGTGGAAGCGCTCCCGGATCGGCGAACCCGGGCCCTCGCGCAGCGCTTGCTTGAACCACTCGTGCTGGTCCGAGCAGTGGTTGGGCACCAGGTCGACGATCACCCGCAGTCCCAGGCCGTGCGCGTCCCGCACCAGGTCGTCGGCGTCCGTGAGGTTGCCGAACATCGGGTCCACCGCGCGGTAGTCGGCCACGTCGTAGCCCGCGTCCGCCTGCGGGGAGGCGTAGAAGGGGGACAGCCACACCGCGTCGACGCCGAGGTCCTTGAGGTAGGGGAGCCGGGCCCGGACGCCGGGCAGGTCACCCATGCCGTCGCCGTTGCCGTCCGCGAAGCTGCGCGGATAGACCTGGTAGATGACCGCGTCGCGCCACCACTCCCGGCGCCCGGAGGCGGCGGAGGAGGCGTCGGTGGGGAGTGCGTCGGTGGCGTGCTGGGTCATGGATTCCCTTAGGGGTGCGGGGGGAACGACGGAGGCGCTTGCTGAGTACGAGGGGTCCGCTAAGTGCGGGCGGGCCGTCAGGATTTCGTGCCTCCGGCGGTCAGACCGGAGACCAGGCTGCGCTGCACCAGCATGAAGACGAGGGCCGCCGGAAGGGTGATGATGATCGCCGTGGCCGAGGTCCACGCCCAGTCGGGCCGCTGGTCCTGCGCGAAGGTGCGGATGCCGACGGCGAGCGTGTAGTGGTCGGACTGCATGAACTGCGTGGCGTACGCGACCTCGCCCCAGGCGGTGAGGAAGCTGTAGAACGCGGTCACGGCGAGGCCCGGCTTGGCCAGCGGCACGATCAGCCGCCAGAACGTGCCGAACGGGGTGAGCCCGTCGACCCGGCCCGCCTCGTCTATCTCCTTGGGGATGGTGTCGAAGTACCCCTTCATCATCCAGGCGCAGAACGGCACCGCCGTCGTCGCGTACGCCAGGATCAGACCGAGGTAGTTGTCCAGCAGGTTCAGCTCGGACATAAGGAGATACAGCGGCACGATCAGCACGATACTGGGGAACATCTGCGTGACCAGGAAGGTCCACATCAGCTGCCTGCTGCCGGGGAACTTCATCCGGGACACCGCGTATCCGGCGGTCGCCGCGAGGAAGACGCCGAGCACGGTGGTGCCGCCCGCCACGACGACGGTGTTCAGGAACCACTTCGGCAGGTCCGTCTGGGACAGCACATCGCTGTAGTTGTGCAGGCTGAGGTGCGAGAACACCTCGCTCGGCTGCTGCCAGGCGTTCTTCGGGCCGAGCGAGATGAACAGGATCCACATCACCGGGAAGGCCGCGATCACCGTGGCGACGATCAGCGTGCCGTGCAGGGCGATCGAGGAGCCGAGGCTGCGCTCCTCGCGGCCGCGCACCTTGCCGGGGGTGGCCACGGCGGACCGGCCGGCGGCGGCGGTCGCGGAGGACTCGTGGGTTGCTGCGGTCATGGCGAGGGCTCCTTACGCCTGCTCGGACTTCAGGGTGCTGCGGCGGTAGAAGGTCGAGAAGGCCAGCAGGAGGGCGAGGATGATGATCCCGTACGTCGCCGCACCCGCGTAGTCCGAGATGCCGGTGAACGCCTTGCGGAAGGCGAAGGTGACGAGGATGTCGGCGTCGCCGCTCGTGTTGTTGCCCAGCAGCAGATAGATGACGTTGAACATGTTGAACGTCCAGATGCAGCCGAGCAGGATCACCGTGTTCGACACCGGGCGCAGACCGGGCAGCGTCACGTTGACGAAGCGCTGCCAGGGGGAGGCGCCGTCCATCTCGGCGGCCTCGTACAGCTCCTTGGGGATGGACTGGAGTCCGCCGAGCACCGCGACCATGTTGAAGGGGACGCCGATCCAGACGTTCACCATGATGACGGCGATCTTCTGGGCGAGCGGGGTGCCGAGCCAGTCCTGGGCCGGCAGGCCGAACGCGGTGATGATCTCGTTGAAGACGCCGTACTGGGAGTTGAGCATCAGCCGCCAGGCGAAGACGCCGATGAACGAGGGGACGGCCCAGGGCAGGATCAGCATGGCGCGGTAGAAACCGCGGAAGCGGACCTTGCGGTTGAGCAGCACCGCGAGGCCCATGCCGATGCCGACCTGGAGGGTCACGCAGGACACCGTCCAGATGACCGTCCACAGCAGGCGGGGGTAGAAGTCGCTGTCCGCGCCCGACAGCACGTGCCAGTAGTTGTCGAGGCCGACGAACTTGTAGGTGGCCGGGCGGTGGAAGGCGCCGATGGTGGACGCCACGTTCGACTCGTTGGCGTCGGTCAGCGACTGGTAGATGCCGTACCCGAGCGGATACAGGACGAGGACGGTGAGGACGATGGCGACCGGGGTCACCATGGCCCAGGCGTACCAGTACTTGTCCCAGGACCGCCGGAGCGCCGAAACGCGTGGGGGGCGCGCGGCGTTCTTGCCGGGCGCGGGCAGGTCGGTCTTCTCGGTGCTCGCTGCGGTCGTCATCCTCATCGGCTCTTTCGCGGCGGAAATGCGGAGGTCTGGGGGTCAGGAGATCCGGTGACCCGGGGTCCGGTGGTCCCGTGGTCCCGGTGTCCCCGTGGGTCTGGTGGATCTGGGGCTCGGTGGGTCCGGGGTCCGGTGGATCTGGGGCTCGGTGGGTCCGGGGTCCGGTGGATCCGGGGTCTGGTGGGCCCGGGATTCAGGGGCTCGGGGGTCCGGGGACCCGGTGAAGACCCGGGATCCGGGTTCCGGTGGGTCTGGTGGTCTGGTGGTCTGGTGGATCGAGGGTCTGGGGGTTGGTGGGCCCGGATCCAGGGATCCGGTGGGTCCGGGGTCCAGGGGCCCGGGATCTGCTGGGCCCAGGGTCCAGGGGCCCGGATCTGCTGGGCCCAGGGTCCAGAGTCCGGGGCCTGGTGGATCCGGGATCCGGGACTCGGTCAACCGCGGGGCCAGGGCCCTGGGGGCTGGTGGATCCGGGGTCCAGGGTCCGGCGGACCAGGGATCCGGGACCCGGGGTCCGGTCAACCCCTGGGGCCAGTGCCCTGGGGGTCTGGTGGGCCCGGGGCCCGGTGGGGCCGGGGGCCGGTGGGTCCGGTGATCCTGAGGGAACCGGTGACCGCAGCCCCGGGGGAGCCCCGTTCGGGGCGGCAGCGGGGAAAACGTTCCCCGGGGCTGCGCGTTCTTCGGTTACCGGTGGATCAGGGGTTGCCCGGTCAGCCGATGGTGTAGCCGGGCAGGAGCTTCTGGAACTCCTTGGCGGTGGCGTCGAGACCGGCCTTGACGTCCTCGCTGCCCTGCAGGATCTTCACGTAGTTCTGCGCGAGCGGCGTGAAGAGCGAGCCGACCTGCGGCAGCGCGACGCGCGGGCGGGCGGTCTGCTCCAGGATCGGCTTGAAGCCGGCGATCTTGGCGTCCGCCGTGACCTCGGCCGTGTACGCCGACTTGCGGGTCGGCAGCGTGCCGGTGCCCTTGGCGATCTCGACCTGGCTGTCGGTCGAGGTCATGAACTGGGTGAAGAGGTACCCGGCGTCCAGGTTCTTGGAGCCCTGGTAGACCGCGAGGTTGTGACCGCCGGTCGGCGCCTGGGCCTTGCCGCCGGGGCCGGCCGGGACGGGCGCGTAGCCGAGGTTGGCCTCCTTGCCCTTGAAGGCGCTGCCGCTGAGGTCGTCGCTGACGGACCAGGGGCCCTGGACCAGCATGGCGACCTTGCCGGTCTTGAACGCCGTCTGCATGTTCTGGTAGGCGTTGGCGTAGTCGACCTTCATCGACGCCTCGTCCTGGATCTTCTTCGCCGTGGTGATCGCGGTGACGGCGTTGGCGTCGGAGATGGTGATCTTCTTGGCCGAGGTGTCGGCCATGTCCGCGTTGTTGCTGTAGAGCAGCGGGAGCAGGAAGTACGAGTCGGGGTTGAGGTAGGTGCCGTACGCCCCGGTCTTCTTCTTGATGGTCTTCGAGTCGGTGATGAACTCGTCCCAGGTGGTCGGCGGCTGCGCGATGCCGGCCTTCTTCAGGAGGTCCTTGTTGTAGAGGAGACCCAGGGTGTCGGTGACCGAGGGGACGCCGTACGTCTTGCCGTTGTACTTGGCGGTGTCCAGCGGGCCCGAGTTGAAGTCCGAGGTGTCCTTCAGCGCGCTCGTGCCGTCGAGAGGCGCGATGTAACCGAGCGAGGCGTACTCGGCCATCAGGCCGACGTCGGTGCGGACGACGTCCGGGGCACCCTTGCCGCTCTTCGCCGCGGACTTGAACTTCTGCTCGACGTCGCTGAACGGGACGCTCTGGTAGTTCACCTTGATCTTCGGGTACTTGGCCTCGAACTTCTTGATGAGCGCCTTGTACGTCGGGGCTTCGGTCGCCGCGTCCGATGTGTCCCAGTACGTGATCGTCCCGGAAATGTCGCCGGCGGCCTTCGGCTTGCTCGACGAGTTGTCGTCGGAACCACCGCAGGCGGTCGCGGTCAGCGCGATGACGGTCACTGCGGCGGCGATCGATATGCCACGTCGCATATGAACTCCTAGAAGAGGGTTTGCCCGGATCTTCCCTTGGGAGGACCGCGGGTGCCGTCTGTCCCATCGACGGCCGCCGGGCTGGGGAGGAAACTAACAGCGCTGCAAGTCCTTGCGAAAGACGTTGCAAGGAAATTTCCGCAAGATCCCGCAAGCGTGACGTTCCCGTTACCGCAAGGTGTCGCAAAGAGGTCGCAAAGAGGAAAGCGCCGTATCGGGTATGTCCGATACGGCGCTTTCGGTGCGGGCTCTCGTACGGCCTTCCGCGCGGCTCGCGGAGGCCGCTCAGCAGCTGGTCTTGCCCGCGTAGAGCGCCAGCGCCGTGTTCGCGCCGAGGGTCGCCGTGAACTGCCCGGAGCTGTTCACCGTGACGTTGGTGTTGTTCTGGACATTGCAGTACGTCCCCGCCGCGAGGGATGTCTGATAGGTCCGGGTCAGCGAGCCCGACTCGTGGTTGATGGCCACGTATCCCTTGGCGCCCCGGCCGAAGGCGATCGCGTCGTTGCCGTCGTCCCACCAGTCGGTGACCGACTGGCCCCTGGTGGCGTTGCGGAAGGCGACCATCGACTTGATCTCCGGCCAGGCGTGCTGGCACTTCCAGCCGTCCTGCCAGCAGGCGTTGACGGTGCCACCATTGGGCGGTCCGGCGTCCACGTCCGACCACTCGTAGCCGGAGTTGATGTCCGGGGCGCCGTACGGGTAGGCGAGCATGAAGACGTTGGCGAGGGTGTAGTTCGCCCCGTCCTTGTAGTTGAGCGTCGAGCCGTTGCGCTCGGTGTCGTGGTTGTCGACGAAGACGCCCGCGACGGAGCTGCTCATATAGCCCCAGCCCTCGCCGTAGTTCTTCAGGTAGGCGAGGTTCTCGTTGTTGAAGACCCGCTTGAGGTCGTAGGCGTACCGGAACTCCTGTACGTCGCCGTTGCCGGTGTACTCGGTCGGCTGGACCGCCTCCCCGGCGCCGTAGATGACCTCCTGCTTCCAGTACACCGACGGATTGGTCAGCCGCGACTTGATGTCGGCGAGGTCGGCCGCCGGGATGTGCTTGGCCGCGTCGATGCGGAAGCCGTCCACGCCGTACCCGAGCAGGCTGTTCATGTACCCGGCGATGGTCTTGCGGACGTACTCCTCGCCGGTGTCCAGGTCGGCGAGCCCGACGAGCTCGCAGTTCTGGACGTTGGCGCGGTTGGTGTAGTCGCTGACCGTCGCCGTGCAGTCGTCCATGTCGTACGAGGAGTACAGGCCCGGGTAGTTGTACTTCGTGTACGAAGAGCCGCCGGTGCCGGTGCCGGAACCCGCCGCCATGTGGTTGACGACCGTGTCCGCCACGACCTTCACGCCTGCCGCGTGACAGGTGTTGATCATGTTCTGGAAGGCGGTCGCGTCACCGAGCCGCCCGGCGATCTTGTAGCTCACGGGCTGGTACGAGGTCCACCACTGTGAGCCCTGTATGTGCTCGGCGGGTGGCGAGACCTGGACATAGCCGTAACCGGCCGGCCCCAGCGTGTTGGTGCATTCCTTGGCGACCGAGTCGAACTTCCACTCGAACAGAACGGCGGTGACGTCCTTCGTGCCCGGCGGTGAAGCCGCCGCGACACCCGGGGGGAGGGCCACCGAGACCGCCAGGCCCGCCGCGAGGGCGAACGAGGCGGCAAGTGTTTTCCTGGCCATGTTTCTTGCCATGTGGGTGCTCCTGCACTTCGTCGTGCGGGTGGGGGGAACGGAAGTTATCCGTTGGTTCGAGTTTCAGCAAGATGTCGAAAGAACTTCCAACGCGTGTATTGACGCGGCCACTTGGCCGCGCCCACTCTCGCATCGCGGTCAACTTGACTCCCCAGAACCCCAGTTGCCCGCGTTCCCGCACCTCCGTCCCCCGCAAGGAGTTGCTGTCATGCGCTGGATCAGATCACGGGCGTTACCCCTGGCCACAGATGGACGACCAGGCCCACGCCGCCCGCACCCTGCGGAATCTGCTGCACGACTGGTGGACGATGCTCCCGAGGGAGCGGCGGTCGCTCGCTGCGGCGGACGCGGCGATCCGCCAGGCCCGCAAAGAGATCGACTGGCTCGGCGCCCTGCCCGCCCAGGCCGCGCAGGCGGTACTGAAGACGTACTTCCAGGCGTGGAAGAACTGCTGGGACGGCCGGGCGGACGAGCCGAACTTCAAGGCCCGCTTCCGTGCGGTGATGTCGGTGGACATCCCGCAGGGCCCGGACCTGAACATCGTCCGGGTGCACCGCCGTTGGGGCATGGTCGACATTCCCAAAGTCGGCCGGGTCCGGTTCCGCTGGACCAAAGACCTCCCAGTCGGCAAGCGCGCGGGCACCGTCGACCGGATCACCGGGGCACGACTGGTCAAGGACGCCCTGGGCTGGCACATCGCCTTCCGTGTCCAGACCCTTGAGGGCGCACCCGAACCGCACCAAGGGCCGGAAGTCGGCATCGACGTCGGCGTGAGCGTGCCCCTGGCCCTCTCGGACGGGGACACCAAGCCCCACGGTGGGTGGCTGACCGAGAAGGACCGGGAGAACGCTTCGATCCGGCTGGACCTTCAGGGCCTTCAGTCAGAGTGCCGAGGCGCCGCCGAACTCGGGCGGCTTCGTCACCGGCACCAACGTGTACGTCGTCGGCTCCATCCCCTCCCTCGGCTCCTGGAACACCGCCGACGCGATCCCGCTGTCCTCGGCGTCGTACCCGTACTGGGGCAGGCTGGTCATCGTGCCCAAGTCGACATCGTTCGCGTACAAGTACGTCAAGAAGGACTCCTCCGGAAACGTGACGTGGGAGTCCGGAGCCAACCGCGCCTACAGCACCGGCTCGGGAACGGGTTACAGCGTCAGCGACACCTGGCACTGAAAGTTCTTGCTCGGAGTTTCAAGACTCTTGCTGTAAAGCTTGCGTGGGCGATACCGTCGCGCCGGTCGCCCGGCATCGAGGCCGTGTCTCGGTCAAGCCGGTCCCGAACGAGCCGTTTTGAGCCGTATTCACTAGGAGTTCACGCCTGTGGCCCTGATACCGAGATGGCCGGCGCCCGGGGCGCGCCGCCGCACCCCGCCCCAGCGAAGAATCGCGGCCGTCGCCGTGGCCGCCCTCGCGGCAGCGTTCCTTCAGCCGATCGCGGCGCGGGCGCAGACCCCGCCCGCGCCGCCCTCGGACGCGAAGCTCGCCGCCGAACCGGCCCGGCACGACGACACGCGCGAGCAGTTCTACTTCGTCATGCCGGATCGTTTCGCCAATGGTGACACGTCCAACGACCGGGGCGGGCTGACCGGTTCGCGCCTCAGCACCGGATACGACCCCACGGACAAGGGCTTCTACCAGGGCGGTGACCTGAAGGGGCTGACCAGCAAGCTCGACTACATCAAGGGGCTCGGCACCACCGCCATCTGGATGGCGCCGATCTTCAAGAACCAGCCCGTGCAGGGCGAGGGCAGCAACGCCTCGGCCGGGTACCACGGCTACTGGATCACCGACTTCACCCAGGTCGACCCGCACTTCGGCACCAACAAGGACCTCGCGACCCTCATCTCCAAGGCCCACGCCAAGGGCATGAAGGTCTTCTTCGACGTCATCACCAACCACACCGCCGACGTCGTCGACTATGAGCAGAAGTCCTACGACTACCTCTCCAAGGGTGCCTTCCCGTATCTGACCAAGGACGGGAAGCCCTTCGACGACGCCGACTACGCGGCGGGAGGCGCCGGGTTCCCGTCCGTGGGCGCCGGGTCCTTCCCCCGCACGCCCGTCGTGCCCGCCGCCAAGAAGAACGCCAAGGTGCCGTCCTGGCTCAACGACCCGACGATGTACCACAACCGCGGCGACTCCACCTATGCCGGCGAGTCCACCACCTACGGCGACTTCTCCGGCCTCGACGACCTGTGGACCGAGCGTCCCGAGGTCGTCAGCGGCATGGAGAAGATCTACGAGAAGTGGGTCAGGGACTTCGGCGTCGACGGCTTCCGGATCGACACCGTGAAGCACGTGGACATGGAGTTCTGGACGCAGTGGGCCACCGCGCTCGACAAGTACGCGGCCGAGCGGGGCCGGAAGGACTTCTTCATGTTCGGCGAGGTCTACTCCGCCGACACGTCGATCACCTCGCCGTACGTCACCCAGGGCCGGCTCGACGCCACTCTCGACTTCCCCTTCCAGGACGCGGCACGCTCGTACGCCTCCCAGGGCGGCAGCGCCAAGAAGCTCGCCTCGGTCTTCGGTGACGACTACAAGTACACGACCGACAAGGCCAACGCGTACGAGCAGGTCACCTTCCTCGGCAACCACGACATGGGCCGCATCGGGTACTTCCTGAACCAGGACAACCCGAAGGCCACCGACGCCGAACTGGTGAAGAAGGACGAGCTCGCCAACGAGCTGATGTTCCTCAGCCGCGGCAACCCGGTCGTCTACTACGGCGACGAGCAGGGCTTCACCGGCGCGGGCGGCGACAAGGACGCCCGCCAGACGATGTTCGCCTCCAAGGTCGCCGACTACCTCGACGACGACGAGCTCGGCACCGACCGCACGCACGCGAGCGACGCCTATGACACGAGCGCACCGCTCTACAAGGAGATCGCCGCTCTCTCGAAGCTCCGCAAGGACAACCCGGCCCTCGCGGACGGGGTGCAGACCGAGCGGTACGCGGCCGACGGGGCGGGCGTCTACGCCTTCTCCCGTACGGGCGGCGACAAGACCGAGTACCTCGTCGCGCTCAACAACGCGGACGAGGCGAAGACGGCGACCTTCGCGACCGGCTCCGCCGACATGACGTTCCGGGGGATCTACGGGACCTCCTCCCGGCCGACGAGCGACGCCGACAAGAACGTCACCGTCACCGTCCCGGCCCATTCCGCCGTCGTCCTCAAGGCGGCCCGCCCGCTCGGCGCCCCCGCCGCGAAGCCCTCGCTCACCCTGAAGGCACCGGACGCGGGCGCCACCGGCACCGTCGAGCTCGGCGCCGACGTCACCGGCGGTCAGCTCGACCGTGTCGTCTTCGCCGCCCAGGTGGGCAATGGGAAGTGGCGGACGCTCGGCTCCGCCGACCACGCCCCGTACAAGGTCACCCAGGTCATCGGCAAGGACGTACCCGCCGGAACCGCCCTGCGCTACAAGGCGGTGGTCGTCGACTCGGCCGGGCGGACCACGAGTGCGACCGCCGCCACTACGAGTGGCACGCCGCCCACCGCCGAGGTCCCCACCGCGTCCTCGCGGGACTACGCGATCGTCCACTACAAGCGCACCGACGGCGACTACACCGACTGGCGGCTCTACGCCTGGGGCGACCTCGCCGACGGCGAGTCGACGACCTGGCCCGCGGGCCACGACTTCGTCGGCCGGGACGCCTACGGTGCCTTCGCCTATGTGAAGCTGAAGCCGGGCGCCTCCAGTGTCGGCTTCCTCGTCATCGACAAGGACGGCAACAAGGACGTCGCCACCGACCGCACGATCGACGTCACCAAGACGGGCGAGGTCTGGGTCGAGCAGGGCAAGGAGGCCGTACAGACCCAGCGGACCGACTACCCCGCGCAGGACACGACCAAGGCCGTACTGCACTACCACCGCGCCGACGGCGACTACACCGGCTGGGGACTGCACGTCTGGACCGGAGCCGCGACGCCCACGGACTGGTCCAAGCCCCTGGAGCCGGTCAGGACCGACGCCTATGGCGCCGTCTTCGAGGTGCCGCTCGCCGCGGGTGCCACCAGCCTCAGCTACATCCTCCACAAGGGCGACGAGAAGGACCTCCCGACCGACCAGTCGCTCGACCTCACCGCGAACGGCCACGAGGTGTGGCTCGTGAACGGGCAGGAGAAGTACCTGCTCCCGCAGCCCGCGGGCAGCGCGGCCGCGCTCGACCTGACCACCTCCAAGGCGGTCTGGATCGACCGGAACACGGTCGCCTGGAACGGCTCCGAGGCCGCGGCCTCCAGTCAGCTGCTGTACTCCCACGACGGCTCGATCGCCGTCAAGGACGGGACGCTGACCAGCGACGACGAGCGGTGGCTCCGGCTTTCCAGGACCACCCTCACCGACGCCCAGAAGGCCGCGTTCCCGTACCTCAAGGACTACACCGCCTGGTCCGTCGATCCGCGTGACCGAGGCCGGGTGAAGGAGGCCCTGAACGGTCAGATCGTCGCCTCGCAACGAGCCGCGAACGGCGCCGTGCTCGCGGCGACCGGCGTCCAGATCGCCGGCGTACTCGACGATCTGTACGACGCGACCAAGGCACAGCTGGGTCCGACGTTCCGCGACGGGCGTCCCACGCTCGCCGTGTGGGCGCCGACCGCGCAGAGCGTGGCGCTGGAGCTCGGCGGCTCCACGGTCGCCATGAAGAGGAACGACACCACCGGCGTCTGGTCCGTCACCGGCGCGAAGTCCTGGCGGAACAAGCCCTACCGGTACGTCGTGAAGGTGTGGGCACCCACCGTCCGCAAGGTCGTCACCAACAAGGTCACCGACCCGTACTCGCTCGCCCTCACCGCCGCCTCCGAGCGCAGTCTCGTCGTCGACCTGAAGGACAAGTCCCTCGCCCCGAGCGGCTGGTCCTCCCTGAAGAAGCCCAAGGCCGTGCCGCTGCGGGACGCCCAGATCCAGGAGCTGCACATCCGGGACTTCTCGGTGGCGGACAAGACCGTCCGGGCGAAGGACCAGGGCACCTACCTCGCCTTCACCGACAAGAACAGCGACGGGTCCAGGCACCTGCGGGCCCTCGCCGCGTCGGGCACCTCGTACGTCCACCTCCTGCCCGCCTTCGACATCGCCACCATCCCCGAGAAGAAGTCCGACCAGGCCACCACCGGCTGCGACCTCGCCTCCTACCCCGCCGACTCCCAGAAGCAGCAGGAGTGCGTCGCCGCGATCGCCGCGAAGGACGCCTACAACTGGGGCTACGACCCGTACCACTACACGGTCCCGGAGGGCTCGTACGCGAGCGACCCGGACGGCACCGGCCGGACGGTCGAGTTCCGCAGGATGGTCAAGTCGCTGAACGAGGACGGCCTGCGGGTCGTCATGGACGTCGTCTACAACCACACGGCCGCCAGTGGTCAGGCGGACACCTCCGTGCTCGACAGGATCGTGCCCGGCTACTACCAGCGGCTCCTCGCCGACGGGTCCGTCGCCACCTCCACCTGCTGTGCGAACACGGCCACCGAGAACGCCATGATGGGCAAGCTGGTGGTGGACTCGATCGTCACCTGGGCCAAGGAGTACAAGGTCGACGGCTTCCGCTTCGACCTCATGGGACACCACCCCAAGGCCAACATCCTCGCGGTCCGCAAGGCCCTCGACGCGCTGACCCCGGCGAAGGACGGGGTCGACGGAAAGAAGATCATCCTGTACGGGGAGGGCTGGAACTTCGGTGAGGTCGCCGACGACGCCCGTTTCGTGCAGGCGACCCAGAAGAACATGGCCGGGACGGGCATCGCGACCTTCTCCGACCGGGCACGCGACGCGGTGCGCGGCGGCAGCCCCTTCGACTCCGACCCCGGCGTCCAGGGTTTCGCCTCGGGGCTGTACACCGACCCCAACTCCTCTGCCGCCAACGGCACTTCGGCCGAGCAGAAGGCCCGGCTGCTGCACTACCAGGACCTCATCAAGATCGGGCTCAGCGGCAACCTCGCCTCCTACCGCTTCACCGACACCGACGGCAAGGAGGTCAAGGGCTCCGAGGTCGACTACAACGGCCAGCCCGCCGGATACGCGGCGGCACCGGGCGACGCCCTCGCGTACGCCGACGCGCACGACAACGAGTCCCTGTACGACGCCCTCACCTACAAGCTGCCCGCCACGACCAGCGCGGGCGACCGGGCGCGGATGCAGGTCCTCGCCATGGCGACCGCCGCCCTCTCCCAGGGGCCCTCGCTCTCCCAGGCCGGCTCCGACCTGCTGCGCTCCAAGTCCCTCGACCGCAACTCGTTCGACAGCGGCGACTGGTTCAACGCCATCCACTGGGACTGCCGGGACGGCAACGGCTTCGGACGCGGACTGCCGATGGCGGCCGACAACGCGTCCAAGTGGCCCTACGCCACACCCCTGCTGAGCACCGTCAAGGTGGGATGCCCGCAGATCGAGGGCAGCTCCGCCGCGTACCAGGACCTGGAGCGGATCCGTACGACTGAGAACGTCTTCTCGCTGTCCACCGCAGGGCAGGTGCAGTCGAAGCTCTCCTTCCCGCTGTCCGGCAAGGACGAGACGCCCGGCGTGATCACGATGGAGCTCGGCGACCTCGTCGTAGTCTTCAACGCGACACCGAAGACACAGGAGCAGACGGTCGGCGCCCTGGCCGGGACGGCGTACGCGCTGCACCCGGTGCAGGCGGCGGGCGCCGACCCTATCGTCAAATCCTCCTCTTACGAGGCGAAATCGGGCACGTTCGCCGTTCCGGGGCGCACTGTGGCGGTATTCTCCCGGACCTCCTGAAAGGGCATTACCTTGGTGGGGCAGACCTCGAACCCGGTCTGCCCCACCGGCGTGTCCAAGGGCTGGCAGATGGAAGTCAACGGCAAGCGGACAGACACGACCGTGCTGGTCGTGGACGATGCGGCGGCCAGCAGGTACGCCATGAGTGCCGTGCTGCGCCGTGCCGGTCACCAGGTCGTCCCGGTCGCCACCGGCTCCGAGGCGCTCGTCGAACTCGACGTACGGCTGCGCAAGGGCACCCTGCCCGACGTGGCGCTCATCGATGTGGAGCTGCCGGACATGAGCGGCTTCGAACTGTGCCGCCGGCTCAAGGCCCGGCCGCACATGGCCGGTCTGCCCGTCGTGCACTTCTCGGCCGCCGCCGTGGACGCGGGTGATCGCTGCCGGGGCCTCGACGTGGGCGGCGAGGCGTATCTGACGGTGCCCGCCGAGCCCGAGGAGATCGACGCGGTGGTCCGGGCCGCGGTGCGCGCCGCCCGCCTCAGGGCCGACGACCAGGCGCTGGCACGGCGGCTGACCCGGCTGGCGGAGACGGTCGTCGCCATCCAGACGGCGCGCTCCCCGCAGGAACTCGCCGACGCGGCCGCCGACGGCGCCGCCCGGCTCACCGGCTCTCCCGCCGCCGTCTTCGTCCTCGGCCCGGACGACGAGCTGTACCGCGGCACCTCACGGGACCGTACCTCGCTCGCGATGCCCGACGAGGGCGCCCACCAGACCGTGGCCGGTCTGCTCCGACGGCTCACCCGGGGGCAGTCGGGCGTCCAGATCACCACGGTGCCCGCGCCGCTGTGGCCGGCCGGGTTCTTCCGGCCGGGCGTGCAGCACGACGCCCGCCTGGCGCTGATCCCCATCCAGGAAGGCCGGGCCTCGGTGTGCCTCGCCACGCCCACCCGCGGGGTGCGCCGGATCAACCCCGAGGACGAGGCCCTGCTGGCCCGGCTCGCCGAGGCCACCGCGCTCGCCGCCGAACCGCTGCTCATGTACCAGGTCGAAAGGCACGTCGCCCTCACCCTCCAGCACAGCTTCCTGCCCCAGCCGCACCGGCTGCCCGAACTGCCGGGCGTCGACGTCGTGGTCCGGTACGTGCCCGCGTCCCAGGAGACCGAGATCGGCGGCGACTTCTACGCGGCCCTGCGCACCGGCGAGGGCGTGCTCACCGCGGTCGGCGACGTCGTCGGGCACTCGCTGGAGGCGGCCACCGTCATGGTCGAGATCAGGCACGCGCTGCGCGCCTACAGCGTCGAGGAGAGCGACCCGGCCGTGCTCGCCGAGCGCCTCGACCGGATGCTCCAGCGCTACCACCCCGGCATCACCACGACCGTCTGCCTGGTCCTGGTCGACCCCGCCACCGGACGCACCCGCATCGCCAACGCCGGCCACATCCCGCCGCTGATCATCCGGGACACCGGGGGCGCCGACTACTCCAAGGCCGCCGGCCCGCTGCTCGGTGTGGGTCTGCCCCACCCGTCGCCCACCGAGCTGTTCCTCGAACCCACCGACCGGCTCCTCATGGTCACCGACGGCCTGATCGAGACCCGGGGCACGGATCTGGCGGTCTCGATGGAGCACCTCCGCGCCGCCGCCACCGGCGCCCTGCCCGGCCTGGACGCCCTCTGCGACACCCTGCTCGACTGCTTCGGCCGGGACCGTGAGGACGACATCGCGCTGCTGGCGCTGAGGCTAGGGTGATCGGGAATCCCTTAGAACAGGAGTGCCCATGCCGAACATCACCGTCGAGCATTCCCCGGCTCTCGACCACGTCGACTGGCGCGCCTTCGCCCTCGCGCTGCACCCGGTGGTCGTCGAGACCGCCGCCGCGAAGACCGAGGCGTGCAAGACGCGGACGCTGCGCACCGAGGACGAGGTGGTGGGAGCGGAGGCGGACCCGGACGCGCACGCCATCGTGCACGTCACTCTCGCCCTGCTGGCCGGCCGCACCGAGGAGACCAAGGCGAAGCTCACCGAGGCCACCCTTGAGCTGCTGCGCAAGCACATCGAGCCCACCGACGGGCTCACGCTTCACGTGTCCGCCGAAGTGCGCGAGCTCGACCCGTCGTACCGGAAGTACGTGCAGTAACCGCTATGAGGCGGCCGGGGGCGAGGCCAGCGCGATCAACCGGACGGCGAGGTCGGTGAACGGCCCGTCGCCCGGGTCGCCCTTGAGCGCCTGACGCAGCACCGCGCCGAGCTCCTCGTCGTGCGTGGCGCTCACCGCCGCCAGCGCCGCGAAGTCCTGCACGAGCTGCACCTCCAGCTCGCCGCGCGGAATCCGCCGCCCGTCCAGCCAGATCAGCGCCGTCGACTCGACGAGCGAGATCCAGGAGCGGATCACCAGCTCCAGGCGGACGGGCGGGTCCTCGACCTTCAGATGCGACAGGATCTGGACGTAGGCGGCCTGTCGCACCGCGTCGACGAGCGCGTTGGTCTTCGAGGAGCCGACCGCGGGACCGCCGCGCATCAACGCCGCGAAACCGGGCCCGTGGTCGTCCACGAAGTCGAAGAAGCGGCGCATGACCCGCAGCAGCCGCGAGCCCACCGGGCCTTCGTGCGGCTCCACGAACCGGCTCGCGAGATCGTCCGAGGCGCGCTGCAACGCCGCCTCGTACAGACTGAGTTTGCCGGGGAAGTAGTGGTAGACCAGCGGTCGTGAGATACCCGCGGCCGAGGCTATCTCGTCGATGGAGACCTCGTCGGGTGAGCGTCGGCTGAAGAGGTCGAGGGCGACGCCGATCAACTGCTGCCGCCGCTCCTCGACACCCATCCTGCGGCGTACCCCGGTTGTCATACGAACACCTTACCGATCGGATCCGGCCTCGAACGGGCCGGTCCGGCCATGGTCGTTCACATGTCCAACACGATACGATCACCGCGCGCCCGCGAAACACAGATCAGCATCGAGTCACCACGCTCCGTGTCGGTGAGCAGTTCGTCGCGGTGCTCGATCTCCCCTTCCAGCACCCGCTGTTGGCAGGTTCCGCAGAATCCCTGCTCGCAGGAGTAGGCGGTGTCGGGCAGTTCGGCGCGTACGGCGGCGAGCACGGTGGTGTCGGCGGCGACGCTCACCGTACGTGCGCTGCGGCTCAGTTCGACCTCGAAGGCGCCGTTGCCCTCGGCGGAGGTGCTCGGTGTGAACCGTTCCAGGTGCAGCGCCGCATGGTCGGGCAGTCGGCGTCCGACCGCCTCCATCAGCCACCACTTGCGAGCCCTGCCGGGCGGCAGGGTGCGATCGCCGAGCAGCTTCTCGGAGAACCAGTCGACCTGGGCGGTGTACGGCGTCGGGTCGAGCCCCAGTTCCCTGAGGTGGGGGAGTACCTCGTCGTGGGCCTGCGAGTGCATCGCCTCCTGCCCGATGAACCCGATGACGTCCGCGCGCAGCCGCTCGTCCCGGATATGGGGCAGCACCTGCTTGTACACGTGCACGAACCAGCGCTCACCGGCCGGCAGCAGCAGGTGCAGCACGTTCATGGTGTGCGTGGCGAACGGCTCCCCCGGCACCCAGTGCAGCGGTGTGTCCTCCCAGGAGAACGACACCTTCCGTGCCTTGAGCGGTATTCGCTCGGACTCGACCGGCCGGGGCAGCCGGGCGGCATGCTTGTTAGAGATGCCGTCAATGTACTGACGGGTAGGTGCCGGGAGAACCCCCGTGCGCCCACTTGCTGACGCGAAGGTCGGCTCTGGCGGGTCCGGGGACCGGCTAGGCCCTGTCGTCAAATTCCCGTCTGCCCTGCGACGCCATGCACGCACTCTCACCGCACCAGGCACAGATCCAAGTACGTCCAGTACGAGGGC
>NZ_JBEYFS010000220.1:0-20110 GCF_040634475.1 Streptomyces sp. NPDC007095 | reverse complement strand
GCGGCAGTCCACGAAGTGAACTGCGAGCCGAGAGAAGCGCTCCGGCGGGCCAGCCTTCGACCTCGCCGCGTTCCCCGAGGTGGTCCGTCAGCGGCGGCCCGACCTGCCCAGCAGCCAGAGCAGATAGGGACCGCCCACCAAGGACGTGAGCGCCCCGACCGGGATCTCCAGCGGCGGCACCAGCGTGCGGGCCACCAGGTCGGCGCCGACCACGATCAGCGCGCCCGTCAGGGCGGAAGCGGCGAGGGGGAGTTTCGGGGTGCGGGCGAGGCGGCGGGCCAGTTGCGGGCCGGTGAGGGCGACGAAGCCGACCGGGCCGGCCGCGCCGGTCGCGACCGCGGCGAGCACCACCCCGAGGACGGTCAGGCCGAGCTGGGTGCGCTGGACGCGGACGCCGAGCGCGGCGGCCGTGTCGGCGTCCAGCCCGAGCGGGCGCAGCGCGCGGCTCGCCCACACCAGGGCGGGCGACGAGAGGAGAAGGACCAGGGCGAGGGGGCCCGCCTGCTCCCGGCCGCGCCCGTTCAGACTGCCCGTCAGCCACAGCTTGACCTGCTCGGCGGCGGCCAGTTCGCTCTCGGTGAGGTAGAGCTGGACGACGGCGGAGAGGGCGACGCCGATGCCCACCCCCGTCAGGACGAACCGGCTCGGCTGCATTCCGTGCCGCCAGGCCAGTACGTACACCAGGGCGGCGGCCGCGAGACCGCCGGTGACGGCGACGGCCGGCAGCGCGCCGGGGGAGGCGGCGGTTCCGGTGGCCAGCGCCAGTACGGTCGCGGCGGCGGCACCGTGCCCGACGCCGATGACGTCCGGGCTGGCCAGCGGGTTGCGCGTCACGGTCTGTACGAGTGCCCCGGAGAGCCCGAGCGCCGCCCCGACCAGCGCGCCGAGCACGATCCGCGGGACCCGCAGTTCGCCGACGACCAGGTCGTACGGGCCGCCGTGGCCGCGCAGCACCCGCCAGACCTCGCCCGGCGGGACGTACGTCTGCCCGACGCATGCCGCGAGCAGCATCACGCCCGTGAGGAGCAGCAGGAGGACGGTGACGACGGCCGCGGCGCGCCGGTGCAGGAGGAGGGAGAGACGCCGGTGACGCTGACCCTGGGCATCGTGCCGACCGTGACGACCCGCGCGTCGTCCAGCTGTCCGGTGCTGAGCGCGGCGATCTTCTTGGGCGCGCTCTTGATCTCCGTCTTGCCCTCGAAGTGCCCGACGGTCCGAGGGAATTCGCCGTCCTCGGCGCTGCCCGCGCCCATCCCGGCGGCGACGGCGCTGGGGGCGACGGAGGGGCCCTCGGAGGCCCCGCTCACGAGATTGCGGTCGCCGCTGGAGGTGTTCTTGCTCCGCGAGGAGCCGTTGTCCCCGCTCCCGGACGAACATCCGGCCAGCAGGCCGCCGACGACGGCAACGGCCAGGACGGCCTTCGGCCCCAAGGTACGCACGAGCACTCCGATCAATGGATAAGGTAAGCCTAACCTTAGCCTCTGTTTCGAGGTGGCGGGGTCTGCTCCGAACGGGGACACGCCGTGCCGGGTTCGGGGACATATCAGCGTAAAACGTGTGTTATTCATTCATGCACACACCTACGCGGCGCACCGTGCTCGGTGCCTCGATCGCGGCCGCCGGCTCGGGACTCCTGGCCGGCTGCTCCGGGTCCGACTCTCCCTCCGGACCCGGCTCGCACCCCGGGCCCGGCGAGCACCAGGGGAGCGGAGTCGGTCACGGCGGCAGGCCCTTCATCCCCAGAGGACCCAAGGGATACGTGAATCCGTCCGATCCCGAGGTCCTCGCCGTCGAGAGGAAACGCGGGTCCGGTCCCGTTCGCTCGTTCAAGCTCACGGCCGCCGAGACGACCCTCGACCTGGGTGGACGGACCGTCAGGTCATGGGCGTACGGCGACTCGCTGCCCGGCAGGGAGGTGCGGATCAAGTCGGGCGACGTCCTCGATCTCAACTTGGCCAACCATCTGCCCGTGTCCACGACGCTGCACTCGCACGGTATCCGCATGCGCTGCGACATGGACGGAGTTCCCGGCCTGACCCAGCACCCCATCAAGCCCGGCGCCGACTTCAACTACCGCTTCGCCGTGGACCACCCGGGCACGTACTGGCTGCACTCGCACTCGGGGCTGCAGCTCGACCGCGGCCTGTACGCCCCGCTGATCGTCGAGGACCCCAGGGAGCCGTTGTCCTACGACAAGGAGTGGGTCGTCGTCCTGGACGACTGGGTGGACGGCGTGGGCGGCTCCACTCCGGACGGTGTGCTCGCACAGCTGCTCGACGGCAAGGGCATGCCGACGGGCATGGGCATGGGTGAGGACGACGAACCCGGGGGCAAGGCCCATGACAAGGCGGCCGCCCACGAGAAGCCCCACGGCCCCTCCCGCGTCCTGCGGAACTCCCACAGCCGCATCCTGCACAGCGAGGGAGGCAGCATCGACTACCCGTTCTACCTGGTCAACGGCCGTCTCCCGAAGGCTCCTTCGGTCTTCCGGGCCCGCAAGGGGGACCGCATCCGGCTGCGGATCATCAACGCCGGCGCCGAAACGGCCTTCCGGGTGGCGCTGGGCGGCCACGAGATGACGATCACGCACACGGACGGCTACCCCGTCGAGCACACGAAGACGGACGCGCTGCTGCTCGGCATGGCCGAACGCTACGACGTGCTGATCACCGCCAAGGACGGGGTGTTCCCGCTGGTCGCGCTCGCCGAGGGCAAGAACGCCAGGGCCCTGGCCGTCCTGCGCACCGGCAGTGGGGACAATCCCCGCCCCTCCGTGCACCCGGACGAACTCGACGGCAAGCTCGTCCCGGCCAGACGCCTTGTGCCGGACGACTCCGTGGCCCTCAGTGACGACGAACCGGACCGCGAGCTGCGCATCAGACTGACCGGCGGGATGAAGAAGTTCGACTGGGCCTTCGACCACCGGCCGTACTCCGTCGAGCAACGCCACCCGGTCAGCTACGGCGAACGGATCCGCCTGACCCTCATCAACGCCACCGACATGTGGCACCCCATGCACCTGCACGGCCATACCTTCGCCCTCACCGGCTTCGGTGTGGTCGGCGCCCGCAAGGACACCGCCCACGTGGTGCCGCACCACAAACTCGTCGTCGACTTCTACGCCGACAACCCGGGCCTGTGGATGCTCCACTGCCACAACCAGTACCACTCGGAGTCCGGCATGATGACGATCCTCGGCTACCGGAAGTGAGGCACCAGCCACCGACGGGTTGTCACTTGATCACGCGGAAGCGGGGTGATCCGGCCGTGCGGCCAGGAACCCCCGGTCGTCGACGTGGCTGTACGGGCCTCGGCGAGGCGCGCTTCCGCGGACGGGCGGTCGAGCCGTCGCATCCTCCGTACATCAGCCGCGGCGCTGCCACCAGCGGCGCTTCGGTTCGGGTGTCGGAGGAAGCGGTTCGGCCGGTTCATGGGCTGTCGCGGTGTCCGGGGCAACGGTGCGCAGCGCGGTGCGGATGCGGTCGAAGGTCGCGATCGTGTGGTGACCGTCGCCGGGCAGCGCCACCCCGACGCAGACCAGCTTGAAACTGTTCCCGCTGAGGGGGGAGGCGATGAACACCGGTGCGCCGACGCACCCTTGTGGCAGTCGGCCGACCCAACGGACGCCGCCACCGCTGGTACGCGCGACCTCGCCGACCACGACGGCCTGCTCCCGGGCACCACTTCCGGCAGCGACGTCGTGGCCCAGTAGATAGGCCACGACCGGGTCCGCACCGAGACCCGCGATGTCCTCATCCGTGGCCGCGACGCCGTCGGTGACCTCATCGGTCGTCCAGCGCCACCCCTTGCGGGTGCCGTGCGCATGCAGCCCGGCGGTGGGCATGACCGCGACCCCCAGGCCGTCGAGATGGATCCACCCGTCGGCGAAGTCGACCATCACCAGCTTCTCCGCGCTCATCGCGGGTGCGCACAGGTCCGGCCGGAGGGTGAACTCGGCCATCTCGACCCTCGTCGGCTCACTGGCGGTCACGAGGAACTGCCGGACGACTTCGTCCGCGGAGGTGTTCTCCACGAGCTCGTTGAACCAGAAGGCGGTCGCGTACTGCTCCTCCCGGTTGGCTCGCTGAAAGGGAAGCGTCGCGCGCCCGGCGTGGCCGAACATCGCGTCGATGGTCGCGCCATGGAGGTCGGGCAGGTCGGTCGGCTCGGACATGGTTCGAGAGCGTAGCTTGGGACGGCTGGGACGACCGGGTCGGGGTTTCGGGCGGACACTCTGGGGGAGAGCGGATGAACGGCTGGGGTCGGCTCGGGGAAAGACGTCGGGCAGGCCGTCCGGCGGTCATGGTCGTCGTTCTGGTGGCCGCGGGCCTCGGGCTGACCTGGTTCGCGGGAACGCATTTCGCCTATGCCACGGGCCTGGCCGGCACCCCAGGGCATCTCCGGGTCGAAGCGTGCGCCTGGGAACACGTCGGGGGCCACCGGTATCCGCACTGCAGTGGCATCTTCCGCTCCTCCGACGGCACCGTCGTGGACCCGAACGCCTCGATCGGCAAGAACCTGCCCGTCGGCGACACGATCGCATTGCAGCGGGTGGACTCCGGCGGATACGAGCAGACGGGCACCGCGTCCTCGTTCGGGTGGCTGGCGATTTCCCTGCTCGGCCTGATGGTGCTGCTGCTGGGGATTCTGGTCGTCTGCGGCAAGGACGGTGCGCGTCGAGTACCGCGCGGGCTGCTGGTGCTGCTCGGTGCGCTGGGCGCCTTGACGCTGCTCAGCGCGTTCATCGGCGGAGTGGCAGGGATGACCGGGGCGTTCTGAGTCCAGGGTGCCCGGCTGCCGATGCACAGGAGCTGAGTGCGTGGCGGGCTTCGCGCCGGCCCTGGCCGCGCTCGACGCAAAGAACGCCCCGTCCTGAATCCTCACCGTGCGGACCACGTGCGCGGGGGATACGCTTTTGACGGCAAGGTCAGGTTCTCCGGGCGGTTTTGCAGACGCCGAGGCCGCATTCGCGATGATCGATTCTTCCTGCGGAAACCTGCCGACTCCCTTCTTCGAAGAAGGCGTGACTCGCGCTTCGGACGCCGTAGGAGTGCTGCCTCAGGACCCGCGGCTTCGCGGTCCCTGCAATGGAGGTCGGGATGAGAGTTGTCGTTGATCTTTCCCGGTGTCAGGGGTATGCGCAGTGCGCGTTCCTGGCTCCGGACGCGTTCCGGATGCACGGCGAGGAAGCGCTGATGTACGCCTCGAACCCTGACGACGCCCAGCGCCAACAGGTGTTGCGCGCCGCGGCGGCCTGCCCCCTCCAAGCCATTCTGGTCGACCAACTGGAGGGCCGGGACGCGCCGGTGGGGACGTCGCCGTCATGAGCACCGCCGACACCTTGCAGGGGTTCAAGCGTGAGGGCCGCGTCGTGATCGTCGGGGCGTCACTGGCGGGACTGCGCGCCGCGGAGGCCCTGCGCGACGAGGGGTTCACCGGGAAGCTGACCATGATCGGTGACGAGTTGGGGGAGCCCTATGACCGCCCCCCGCTGTCCAAGCAGGTACTGACCGGATGGGTGCCGGCCGACGGCACCACCCTGCCACGGCGTCGTGACATCGACGCGGAATGGCTCCTGGGCGTCCCCGCCGACGGACTGGACCTGGCGGCCAACCACGTGCGGCTCGCCGACGGCCGCACGATCCCCTTCGACCGCATGCTGATCTCCACCGGCGTAAGGGCCCGGCCCTGGCCCGTCGAGGCCGAGGCGGCCCTGGACGGTGTGTTCGTGGTCCGCACGCGCGAGGACGCCGCCGGCCTGCAGCGGGCGGTCGCCGCCGGGCCCTCCCGTGTACTGATCATCGGCGCGGGCTTCACCGGCTCCGAGATCGCCTCCGTCTGCCGTGAGCGCGACATCCCGGTGACCGTCGCCGAGCTCGCACCGGCCCCGCTGGTCGGGGGACTCGGCGCGATGATCGGCGAGGTCGCGGCGGAGATGCAGCGCGCGCACGGCGTCGACCTGCGCTGCGGTGTCAGAGTCACCCAGCTGGAGGGCGACGCGCAGGGGCGGTTGCGCCGCGCCCACTTCGACGACGGCAGCACGGTCGACGCCGATGTGGCGGTGGTGGCGCTCGGGGGCATCCGCAACACCGAGTGGCTGCGGGACTCGGGGCTGGCGGTGGGCATGTGGGGAGTCGCCTGTGACGCGGGCTGCCGCGCATTCGACCTCAACGGCCTGGTCACCGACGACATCTTCGTCGCCGGAGACGTGGCACGCAGCCCGAACCCGATCTACGAGTACCGGTTCATCTCGCTCGAACACTGGGCCAACGCCGTGGAGCAGGCCGAGATCGCCGCGCACAACATGGTCAGCGCCCAGGCGGACCGCTGGCCGCACCTGACCATCCCGGCGTTCTGGTCGATCCAGTTCGGCGTCAACATCAAGTCCGTCGGTGTGCCGACCTACGCCGACGAGGTCGTCATCACCCAGGGATCCGTGCCCGATCACCGCTTCGTCGCCGCCTACGGCTACCAGGGCCGTGTCACGGCGGCCGTCAGCTTCAACAACGCCAAGTGGCTCGACCACTACCGGCATCTGATCGAGACGGCCGCGCCCTTCCCGCCTCCCTGCCCCACGCCCGACCAGCCCGTCGACGCGAAGCCGGTGCCCGTCGACTTCCCGGGCCCCACTCTGCTCGGTCAGGGCGCCACGGTGGTCGTCACCGGCCATGACCCGGGCGAGCGGCGCGTCACAGCCATGCGGCAGCACCGCTAGGAGGGAACAGGAGGGAAAGCGACATGACCACGACCGAGACGCCCGACATCCTGCCCCGGATCCTCGACTACTCCACCCGGGCCGACCCGTACCCGCTCTACGCCGAACTGCGCAGGACTCCGGTGGCCCTGCAGGAGGACGGCAGCTACGTCATCAGCACCTACCGCGAACTCAGCGGCATCCTGCACGACCCGCACCTGAGCTCCGACGTCCGCAATCTGTCGCATCCGATGCCCGCGATGCAGGAACGCGCCACGCCGTCGTTCATCAACCTCGACCCGCCCGAGCACGACCGTCTGCGGCGCCTGGCGATGCGTCACTTCGGCCCTCCGCACACCCCGGGCCTCGTGACCGGCATGGAACCAGACCTGACCGCCATCGTCTCAGGCCTGATCGACGACTTCGCGGGCAAGGAGCGGATCGACATCGTCGACGACTTCGCCTATCCGTTCCCCGTCACCGTGATCTGCCACCTGCTCGGTGTGCCGCGCGAGGACGAACCGCGGTTCCACGTGTGGGTGAACGCCATCATCGACTCGATCGACTACAACCCCAAGACCGACCCGCAGGAGAAACTGGACAACGGCGTACAGGCCACCAAAGACCTGCGCCAGTACCTCGGCGGACTGCTGGAACAACGCCACGGCCGCCCCGGCGACGACCTGCTGACACGGCTGGCCAACGACGACGGGCCCGACGGGCGGATGACCGACGCCGAAATCGTCAGCACCGCCAACCTGCTGCTCATCGCCGGCCACGAGACCACCGTCAACCTCATCACCAACGGCATGCTGACGCTGCTGCGCCACCCCGAGGTGCTGCAACGCCTGCGCGCCGAACCGGACCTGGTCGTACGGCTGGTCGAGGAACTGCTGCGCTACGAGCCCCCCGTGCACATCATTCCGTGGCGGGCGGCGTACAGCGACATCTCCGTCGGCGACACCGTCATCCCCAAGGGCTCGAAGATCATGCTCATGCTCGCCTCGGGCAGTCGCGACCCGGACCGCTTCCATGATCCCGACCGCTTCGACCCCGATCGCCGGGACAACCAGCACCTGGGCTTCGGCAGCGGCATCCACCTGTGCTTCGGCGGCCCGATGGCCCGACTGGAAACCCAGATCGCCCTGACCGAACTGGTACGCCGCCTCGCCGACCCCACGCTGGTGACCGACCCACCCCCGTACCGCCCCAGCCCCGTCCTGCGAGGCCCCATCCACCTACTCGTCGACCAGAACTGACAGCGCGTTCGAGCCCGGCACCTTGCTGCTCGTGTCGCCCCTCATCGGTTCGGCGACCGTCCGTTAGGCTCGCGTCGCCACACAGGTCCCGGTCTTCACGGAGGGCAGCACGGAGGGGATGAATCGAGAGCGCCTCGTCAGAACGCTGACCTTCTGGCTGCGTCCTGCCTTCGCGTTGCGGGTCATCAACCGGTTTCAGAAGATCGTGGGTTTCGACCGCTCGATGGCCCTGGCGTCCAGCGCCTTGACGGCGTTGATCCCGCTCTCCATCCTCCTCGGCGCCGTCCTCGGCAACTTCGTGCACTACGACGCCGCCGAGCGGATCATCAAGCGCTACAACCTCACCGGAGCAGGCGCCACGGCGGTCAGCTCCCTGTTCTCTCCTACCGAAGGCACCAGTGCGAGCGTGGGCATCTTCGGGGTGGTGTTTCTGACGATCTCGGTGCTCAGTTTCGCGCGAGCCGTGCAGCGGCTCTTCGAACAGGCATGGGAACTCAAGCCTCTCAGCGTGCGCAACACGCGCAACGGATTGTGGTGGATCCTCACTCTCGGTGGCTATGTGCTGGTCGCCGCGATGCTCTCCGCGCTCCTCAGCGGGGGCCCGATGGGTCTCGTCGCCTCGGTGTGTCAGGTACCGGTGACCGCCGCATTCCTTGTCTGGAGCGGCTGGATCCTGTCGGCGAAGCGGATCAGCCGGTCGGAGCTGCTCCCCTTCGGCGTCACCGCCGCCGTTCTGACGGTGGCCTATTCCGTGGGCGCAACCATCTACATGCCGCGCCTCTTCAATTCCTCCGCCGCACGCTACGGGGTGGTCGGTGCCGTCTTCGCGATGATCTCCGCCCTCTTCGCAGCCATGCTCGTTCTGGTCGCGTCGGCGGCACTGGGACGAGAAGTACGCGATGAGCTCAGCCGGATCCGTCAGGGCCACCGCCCTTCCGACCACGAGGTCCACCGACAGTGGGACAGTGTGGTCGAGCAGACCCGGTCACGGTGGCGGACGGCACGGGAACAGGTCTCTCATCATCAGATCAAAGGCTCGAACCATTGAGTGGGACCGCGCCCGACACGCCAGTCCATCAAGTACGGCATTGCCGAGATGTCGCTCCGTGTGCCGGACGCTATGCGGCTCGCACGGGCAACTGCCTGCCGCCTGCGGCCGGCCTGCTCCGTCGCATCGAGCAACGGGTCGAAAATCGGTGGTCACCTGAGCTGACCGAGCCCACGCTGTACGCCATGGAAGAACCGCTTCGCAGGATTCGCGCGCTCCACACGGCGTCCACGATCACCGTCTACCAGGCGTACTCCCCTGAGATCGGACTGCCCGCCATCCGAGACGGCCGATTTCCCGCCGCGTGGAAGCCTGGCCGCATGACGTGGATCAAGCCCAGTTTCATGTGGATGATGTACCGCTCCGGCTGGGGCACGAAGGAGGGTCAGGAAACCGTCCTCGCCGTCGAGATCACTCGCGACGGCTTTGACTGGGCGCTGCGCCATGCCTGCCTGTCGAGTTACGTCCGCGGACTGCATCCCGATCGCGGCACCTGGCAGCGTGACCTCAAGCGCGCACCGGCCCGCGTCCAGTGGGACCCCGAACGCGATCTGCACCTGCGTCCCCTGCCACACCGCTCTCTGCAACTGGGGCTCTCGGGTGAGGCTTCGTCGCGTTACGCGGATGAGTGGATCGTGTCCATCAGCGACGTGACCCCGCTCGCCGACGAGATCCACGTACTCGTCAGGGACGGCGAACTGGACTCCGCTACCCGACTGCTTCCCCAGGAGCAGGAATACCCCGCCAGTGCAGAACTCCTGTCCCACCTGCGTCCCTGACCGGCAATCCGGGCACGACCGGCGGCATCACTCATGGGGCACATGGCGGCACAGGTCTGTGAACGTTGCTTGATGTTCCACGTCAGCCGGGACAGCCTTGGAAGCCATCTCATGTGGCTGGTCCGAACGCTGTCATCCGGCAGCCACCACCTCGCCGGCCATGACCTGGGGAGGGTTGGGGAGCAGTGACGCAAGGTTGTCCCGCACGAAGTCCGCAGCCCGCGAGATCGATTCGTCGGCACCGGCCTGGTCCTGGAAGACGCTGGTCGAGACCATCACTCCGTCCCCGGTATCGATCCAGTAGTAGGCCACGAAGCCGGAGACCTGGCGCATGAGCGGCACGAACCCCTCGTTCACGAGACGTGCGGCCTCGGCCGAATCGGTCACCCCTTCGTACCGCCGGACTGCTGCGTACATCGCCAAGCTCCTCACGGGGTTCTGGGTTCGTCCTCTGCTGAGACGTCGTACCCCTGCGACGGCTGCCCGGCCCATGAGGCGTCCGGTAATCACCTGAAGGGCCGCTTTGTGTGATCCGAACGGCGGCCGTCGGCCCGGACACACGGCTCTGCGCACGTCACGGTCCCGGCGGCCGTGGTCCGCGAGTGGAACGCCATCGCCACCGACACGATCAAGACCAGCCTTGGCCCACGCCCCTCCGGGCAGGCAGCGATCTGGGAGGGGTTCGTCTCCGTCGCCGTGTACAACGCCGTGGTGGGGATCGAAGGCGGCTACGCCCTGTACAAATGGCGCGAGCGCGGTCCGGCCAAGGCATCCTCCGCGGCGGCCGCCGCCACCGCGGCCCACGACGTGCTGCTCACCTGCTTCCCTGCCTTCAAGGAGCGGCTCGACACCGCCTACGCGAACTCGCTCGCCGCTCTGCCGGCCGGTCAGGCCAGAGACCGGGGCGTTGACTACGGAAGGCGCGCCGCCGCCCGCATCATCGAACTCCGGGAAGGGGACGGAAGGTTCGCGGACGTTCCTTTCACCGCTTCCCCGGCACCGGGGGCTGGCGGCCCACCCCGCCCGCGTTCCAGCCCTTCATCGACACCTGGCTCGCCAGGCTCCGCCCTCTCCTGCTCGCCTCCTCGCAGCAGTTCCGCCCCGGCGGACCACCCGCCGTCTCCTCGGCCGCTTACGCCGAAGACGTCCAGGAGTTGAAGGTCATGGGTGCGAATACCGGCACCGACTGAACCACGGAGCCGAAGAGGCCCTGGCGTCGCGCCGGGCTTCCGATCCTGCCCCGAGCCTTTGATGACCCACGTCATTCGGTCCCGCTTCCGCCCGGCGTCTGCCGATGCATCCCAAGGCCATCCCGACGGCGGTACCCGCCGAAGATCCGCATCGCGATCACGCTCGTCTGCTCCCGGCGGCACCGATCAAGCCGGCCGCGAAGAGCAGGGCAGCTCGATCCGCCGCGTCAGCCTCCGGTGGAACGGACACGCCCTCGTCGCGGGTCACGCGTGCGGCAGGGGCTGCTCCGTCCAGACGGTCTTGCCGTCGTGGGCGTAGCGGGTGCCCCACCGCTCCGTGAGCTGCGCGACCAGGAAGAGCCCGCGGCCGCCCTCGTCCGTGCTGAGGGCCCGTCGGAGGTGAGGGGAAGTGTGGCTGGCGTCGGACACCTCACAGATCAGGCAGTGCGTACGGATGAGGCGCAGAGTGACGGGGCCGGCCGCGTACCGGTAGGCGTTGGTGACGAGCTCGCTGGCGACCAGCTCGGTGGTGAAGGCCAGTTCCGGCAGCCCCCATTCGGTCAGTTTCGCCGTGGCCAGCTGCCTGGCACGGGCAGCGGCGGTTGCTTCCAGGGGCAGCTGCCAGGTGGCGACATCCTGCGGCGGCAGCACCCGGGTACGGGCGATGAGCAGCGCGACGTCGTCGGTGGGGAGGTGCTCCTTCGGCAGCAGCGCTTCGACCACGGCATGGCAGGTGCTGTCCAGAGGATCCGCGACGTGGGTGAGACATTCGTCCAGGTGTTGCAGCGCGGCGTCGATGTCGCCGTTGCGCGCCTCCAGAAGACCGTTGGTGTAGAGCGTGAGCAGGCTGCCCTCGGGGAGGTCGAGGTCGTACGTTTCGAACGGCAGCCCGCCCAGACCCAGCGGTGGACCCGCGGGCAGGTCGAGCACGGTCACCTCGCCGTCCGGGGTGGACACCATCGGCGCCGGGTGGCCGGCGCGTGCCAGGGAGCAATGCCGGGAGACCGGATCGTAGACCGCGTACACGCAGGTGGCCCCGAGTATCTGCTCCACTGCGAACCCGCTGCCGTCAGCGTTTGCCTCCAGCTCGGTGGCCAGCAGGCCGACCAGATCGTCCAGCCGTGCCACCACCTCGTCCGGTTCCAGGTCGAGGCTGGCCAGGGTGCGCACGGCGGCGCGCAGGCGGCCCATGGAGGCCGCGGCGTGGATCCCGTGGCCGACCACGTCTCCCACGACGAGTGCGACCCGGGCTCCCGACAACGGGATCACGTCGAACCAGTCACCGCCGATGCCCGGTTCACCGCTCGCCGGGAGGTATCGGCAGGCCACCTCGACGGCCGGCAGGTCGGACACCGCGCTCGGCAGCAGACTGCGCTGCAGAGTCAGAGCGGCGCTCTGCTGCTGGGTGAAGCGGCGCGCGTTGTCGATACAGACGGCAGCACGCGAGGAAAACTCATGGGCCACCGCGGCATCGTCGTTCTCGAAAGGCTCCGAATGGCGCACTCGCCACAGGCTCACTACGCCCAGTACCAGGCCGCGAGCCACCAAGGGCACCACGATCAGCGAATGAACGCCGAGACCCATGGCGACCTCGATCCGCCGCCGGTCCATGGCGTACCACTCGGGGCGTAGGGACAGCAGCCGGTCGAGGATCGGGCGGCGCTCGGCCAAGCAACGCGCCTGCGGAGAATCCGGAAGGAGCGGGACCACCTCGCCCTCCTGGTACGGGACCCGGTGTTCTGGGGGCGAGAGGGCTACTCGGAGCAGCGGACCTCTCACACCGGGGGGTGGTTCGTCACCAAGTGTCACCGACTGCAGAAGATCCACCGAGCAGTAGTCCGACAGGCCGTGGGCGGCCACCTCGGCCAGTTCCCGGGCCGTCTGGGCCACGTCCAGTGAGGTTCCGATGCGGGCGCTTGCCTCGTTCAGCAGGGCGAGCCTGCGTTGGGCCCGGTGGCGGTCGGTCACGTCCTCGATCGTCTCGGCCACGCCGAGCACCCGGCCCGAGGGGTCTTCCATCCGGAACGCCGAGACGGACACGATCCGCTCCCGCCTCGGATCATGGCGTGCCCGGGCCGACTGCTCCGTGAAGATCAACGGCTCGCCGGTCTCCAGGACGTGCCGTACCCGCTCCTCGACCGGACCTGCGTCCTCGTCGACCATGAATTCACTCGGGCGACGGCCCACCGGCGCCTCGGCCGGGACGCCGCTTGCCTTTTCGACCGCACGGTTGACCCGAATCACCGTCCGGTCCGGGCCGTAGGTGACCAGACCGATCGGGGACCGGCGGTACAGGCCGTCCAGCAGCGCACGGTCCCGCTGCCAGGCACTGACCTCCGCGGCGGGGGCTCCGACCAGGACCCACTCCTTGCTGTCCCCGCCCCGCGTGATCGCGCGGACCCGGAAACCCATCTCCACCCGCCGTCCGTCGCGGTGCCGGACGGGCAGGACCCCGAACCAGCCGCCCGTCCTCATGGCGTCCACGACGACGGACCGCGCGACAGGCAGGTCACGGGCGTCGACCAGGAGGTCCTGCCACGCCCGTCCGATCACTTCCTTGGCCGGATAGCCCAGCAACTCCTGTGCACGTGCGCTCCAGCCGACCACGGTGCCTTGATCGTCGAGCGCAGCCGAGGCGCCACGCCCGAGCGCGAACGGATCCTCAGGACTCTCGCTGAAATGCATCGACGGCGTCCCCATAGCCACCACCTTGCCTGTGTGACTCCGATGTTCCTCCCCACGGTCTCCGTTCGCGACCTCCCGTTCCTCCCGGCCCGGCGGTCCGGCAGGAGTGGTACGGCGATCAGGCGCTACGGCGAGACTCACCCCTCGGCGAGAGCCACGCCGGCCGGGCACGAAACGCCCGTCCCGCCCATGCCGCAGCAGCCCGCCGGGTTCTTGTCGAGGTACTGCCGGTGGCGGCTCTCGCTCGACCAGCAGGGGTGTTTTGGCCCGCGCTGTGGGCTGCTCAGCGCTCGACGAAGCGAGGTCGGCCGTGCGGTAATCGGCTCGCTGGACGCCGCCGTGGGACTGCCGCTCCTCTCCGCCGGGCCGAACGTCACTGGCCGCCGGAGCGGCGCGGTGCTGTCATGGGTAGGGGAGACGGCGTGGACGAACGGCCGCGGAGGCCGGGGTGCCGCCCCGTCGCGAAGCGGAGGAGGCCGATGCCATGCTGCACCGCCGCACGGTCGGTGACGTGATGACCGAGGAGGTCATCACCCTCCGCCCCGACACACCGTTCCACGAGATCGTCGCCCTGCTGGACGCGAACGACATCGCCGCGGCCCCGGTCATCGACGACGAGGGCGCCCCCATCGGCGTCGTGTCCGCGTCGGACGTGCTGCGGCACGAGACCGGCATGCCCGAACCGCAAGGGCAGGACGGGAACGACGAGCGCGCCTGGGGCAAGGCCCGGGCCAGGACCGCGAGCGCGCTCATGAGCAGCCCCGTCGTCAGCGCCCGTGCCGACTGGACGATCCCCCGGGCCGCGCGGGAACTCCGCAGGCGGCACGTCAAGCAGCTGCCCGTGGTCGGCGACCACGGGCTCCTCGCCGGCATCGTCAGCCGCAGCGACCTGTTGGACACCTTCATCCGCTCCGACGTCGAGATCCGCGGCGAGGTCGAGCGGGACGTCCTGGGGCGCATCCTCGGCCTGGAAGAGGGCACCGTCGTGGTCGAGGTCCGGGACGGGGCCGTCACGCTGCGGGGTCACGTCCCGGAACCGCGTCTCGTCCCGGTGGTCGTGGGCCTGTGCCAGGGCGTCGACGGTGTCGTCGCCGTGGATGCCCACCTCGCGGCCGCCCGGGCGGACTAGTCGTCGGTGACTTCGCAGGCCGGAGCGATGCGCGTCGAGCCGTACGCCCCTGTTTGATCGCTCGGCCTCCTGGACTCACGGAACTGCCCAAGCAGGTACCCGTCCGGGTTTTTGGTGCCCGAAAAGACCCCGCTGTCGGCGAGCAGGTCCTGAGTTGCGACGGCGTGGCCTCAGGAGGAATGGGTCGAGTATGCGCCGCCGACCTGCTGGTACTGAAGGAACAGCGTGTCGGCCGGCGGAAGCTCGACTGGTACGTGCTCAACGGCTCGGCCATGGCTGTCCAGGATGCGGCCGAGCCGTTTGGCGGTGTGCAGGGTGACGATCCGGTCCCGGACTCGGAGGGCAGGGAATGATTCGTCGAGCAGCGCCTCGGGTGTGTTGATGTCGCCGGTGTCGCGCATCCATACCGCGAAGAGCAGATTGCACGCTCCCGTGACGGAGGAGCAGAACCGGAGCTCGGGCAGCCTCGCCAGTGCCGCGGCCGTCCGGTCGAGTTCTCCTTGCGGTACGACTGCCTGATAGGCGACGGCTGTCAGTGGAGCTGCCCACATGCATGGCTTTCGGTACGACCCGCTGCGTTCAGGAGGCGATCAACGCGGTGCTCGGCGAGCTGCGGACTCTGGGGCGTTCGCTGCTGGATACGCCATCGTCGTCGCCGGTTGCGGAGGAGAGAGCACTGAGCGGAGGTGCCTGCGAGAGCTGACTCCGAGCTTGGTGAACACGTTGCCGAGGTGCCACTCCACCGTGCGTGGGCTGATGAACAGCTGGGCGGCGATCTCGGAGTTGGTGTGACCGTCTCGGGCCAGGCCGGCGATCTGTGCCTCCTGGCCGGTGAGTTCGGCGTCGGCGCCGACCGTCCGCTTGCGTACGGTTTCTCCGGTCGCCAGAAGCTCCCTGCGGGCCCGCTCGGCAAAGGCGTCGGCTCCGACCCGGCTGAACGCCTCGTAGGCGGAGCGCAGTTGAGCACGGCTTTCCTGACGACGGTTCTGGCGACGCAGCCACTCGCCGTACAGCAGACGGGCGCGGAACAGCTGGACGGCGACCCGGCAGCGTCCGAGATGCTCGATCCCTTTCCGGTAGAGCGCATCGGCAGCTTCGCCGTCGCTCAGTAGCGCGCGTGAGCAGGCTTCCGTGCCCAGTGCCCACTCCGTTCCGCTGGTGTGTGTGCGTTCGGTGAGTTTCTCCAGCGCCGACGCGGCGGCCGCCGGCTGTCCGCTGCGGGCGGCCGCCTCGATCAGTTCGGCAAGCGCCCAGCCGAAGAAGCCCGGGTCCTCGTATTGGCATGCGCGCGTTGCCGCTGCCAGGGCGTCCTCGTAGCGGCCGAGGCCGTTGTGCAGCACTGCGGTCGCGTACTCGGCCAGGCTGAGGACACGTCCCTCGCCCCGGGCGCGCACCTCTTCGATGGTGGTCTCGATGAGGCCCCGTGCCTGGGATTCCTGTCCTCGCCAGGCGGCGAGGACCAGGGACGTGTACATCATGGGTACGCCGCCCGCCGCCTCCGAGATCGCCGTCGCCTCGTCGATCAGAGCCGCCGCGGTGTCGAATTCGCCAGCATGGACATGGCAGTACGCCTGGTAGGTCAGCACCATCGGGAGGACGGAGAGCGCGCCCGCTTCGCGGGCGATTCCGACGGCGCCGGTCGCCAGCTCGTGCCACGCGTCGTCGTCCCACAGCTCCGCGGCGAGAGGCTCGGGTGTCACCCGGAACGCCAGCCACAGCCAGTGCCTGTCCGCATCCGTCGAGCCGGATCTCTGCTCCTGCCGGACGGCGTGCAGGGCACGCCTGAGAGCGTCGACGCTGGCGGCGTGGCCGTCGATGATCAGGTCGGCCATGCTGTCCAGCAGGATGTCGACCATCCGCGGCGGCATCGACGGTGGTGGTCCGGCGCGGGCGGCCTCGGCCACCTCGCGCTGCCCGGGTCCCGCGCTCAGGCGCCCGGCGAAGAGCGCCGCGCCGACCGCTTCCAACAGGGTGTCACGGGCAAGGGCGGTGTCCAGGGGCGCCAGCCGGTGTGCCGCGTCGAGCAGAAGCCGGGGCGCGTCGCTGCCGCGCAGCTGGGAGAACGCCAGCCGGGCTCGCAGCCGCTCCAGACCGGCGCGCTGCAGGTCGTCGAGTGGGCCGGCCTCCGCGGACACCAGCAGGTTGTGGGCATGGTCGGCCCCGCCGGCGTCGATCTCGGCCTGAGCGGCGGCCAGTGCACGGGTGACGCGGTGCGCGGGATCGGGCGTCAACTCCGCCGCCCGCCGCAGGAACGAGGCTGCCGCGGCGGCTCCTCCCCGGCCTTGTGCCCTGTCGGCCGAGCGCTCCAGGTCGACGGCGACGCTCTCGTCGGGCCGGGTGGCGGCGTGAGCGCGGTGCCACGCTCTGCGATCGGAATCAAGGCGGGGATCGGTGGCTTCCGCCAGTGCTCGGTGCGCCGCCCGGCGGTCCGGAGCGGATGTCCTCCGGTAGACGGCCGAGCGCACCAGGGAGTGACGGAACCGCACCCTGGTGCCGAACTCGACCAGTCCTGCCGCCTCGGCCGGCGCTGCGGCGTCCGCCGGTATCCCCTGCAGATCGGCCGCTCGCCACAACAGGTCCACGTCTCCGGTCGGCTCGGCCGCGGCGGTCAGCAGAAGCCGTCGGCTGTCCTGCGGAAGTGATCGGAACTGCCGGTGGAAGGCGGTCTCGATACAGCTCGCCACGGAGCGTCTGCCGGGCAGCCCGAAGCCGCCCGCCAGCTCGGCAGGGGCGAGCGCGTGCGTCACCTGCAGCAAGGCCATCGGGTTGCCGTGCGCCTCGGCCACAATCCGGTCCCGTACGAGCGGGTCGAGCGGCACGCGGACGGCCGAAGCCAGCAGGGCACGCGCGTCGGGCTCGCCGAGGCCCTCGACCATCAGCTCCGGCAGACCTGCCAGCTCACGACTGTCATCGGGCTCCCGCAGGGCGAAGACCAAGGCCACCGGCTCGGCCGTCAATCGCCTGGCGACAAACGCCAGCACCTGCCGGGACCCGTCGTCGAGCCACTGCGCATCATCGACGAGGCAGGCGAGCGGCTGATCCTCGGGGGCGCCGGCCAGCAGACTGAGCACGGCCAGGCCTACCAGGAACCGGTTCGGCGCATCGCCCTCCCGCAGTCCGAACGCGACGGACAACGCATTGCGCTGCGGTCCAGGCAGCTCATGAAGCCGACCCAGCATGGGTGCGCAGAGCTGGTGAAGGCCCGCGAACGGAAGCTCCATCTCCGACTCGATGCCTGATACGCCGACGGTACGAAATCCGACGGCCAGGTCGGCTGCGTAGTCCAGCAATGCGGTCTTGCCGATCCCTGCCTCACCACGAAGAACCAGGACCGCGCTGCTGCCCGCCCGCGCTGTGGCCAGTACCCCCTCCAGCGCGGCCAGCTCCTGGCCCCGGCCCCGCAGTGCGACCTGCGCTGCGCCGGCGGGCACGCCCATGAGTCGATCTCCCTGGTCCGCTGCTTGGTGCATTGTGCGGCCAATACGGTCATTTTGGTCAGGTCGAGCCAGTTGGCTCTCCGGTGTGAGCCTCACCGCACGACTCGGCCTCGCAGGGGCTCACGGTCGACCATTCGCAGGGCTTGCAGCCCACCGAAGCGGCTGGGACGGCTAGGCATGCCGCCTTCGGACACCCCTCGACGCCTGCCTTATCACCTTAGTGCGCTTCAGGGGCTTTCGGCGGCTGTGCGGGGTCCAGGCGCGCACGGAGCTTGGTGCGCTCCGATCGCCGCTCGGCCCGCCGACAAACCCTCCGGCTTTGGTGCACTGCTTTCAACGGGCCGTTGCAGACAGCGACTGCCCCAAACCGTACGTGACCCACAGGTTCGTCGTTTCCGGCGCGAACGCCATGCCCCGGGTTCAGCCACGGGTCCGACCCCGGGGTTTTCACGGGGGCGAGGGACGAACGGCGATGCCAGCGTGGAGGAGTCAGCGGCACGGGGCCGCTGATGTTGACAAGGAGACCCCCACGCATGTCTGCAACACCCGAAGAGATCGCGATCCGTCCGTTCACGTTCGAGTTCCCCGAGGCAGAACTCAAGGATCTGCGTGCGCGTATCGAGGCGGCTCGGTGGCCCGAGAAGGAGACCGTCACGGATCAGTCGCAGGGCCCGCAGCTGGAGACGATGAAGGAGCTCGCGCGGTACTGGGCATCGGAGTACGACTGGCGCAAGGTCGAGGCGAAGCTGAAGGCCCTGCCGCACTTCATCACCGAGATCGACGGGCTGGACATCCACTTCGTTCACGTCCGCTCGAAGCATGAGAACGCTCTGCCGGTCATCGTGACGCACGGATGGCCGGGCTCGATCATCGAGCAGCTGAAGATCATCGAGCCGCTCACCAACCCCACCGCCCACGGCGGGAACGCGTCGGACGCCTTCCACGTGATCATCCCGTCGATGCCCGGCTACGGGTTCTCGGGCAAGCCGACCACGACCGGTTGGGGTCCCGAGCGCATCGCCCGTGCCTGGGGAGAGCTGATGAAGCGCCTGGGCTACACGAAGTACGTCGCCCAGGGCGGCGACTGGGGCGCGATCGTCACGGACCTCATGGGTGCCCAGGAGCCCGAGGGCCTGGTCGGTATCCACACCAACATGCCCAAGGTGATTCCGGCAGCCATCGACGCCGCGCTCATCGCGGGCAACCCGCTGCCGGCGGGCCTGTCGCTCTCCGACGAGGAGAAGCGCGCGACCGAACAGCTGGACTTCGTGTACCGGCACGTCTACTACGCCTACATGATGGCGTCGCGTCCGCAGACGCTGACCGGGCTGGTGGACTCCCCTGTCGGACTGGCGGCCTTTCTGCTCGACCACGACAAGGCCAGCCTGGCCCTGATCTCCCGATCCTTCGCCGGACAGACCGAAGGCCTCACCCGGGACGACGTCTTGGACAACATCACGCTCTTCTGGCTGACGAACACGGCGATCTCCGCGGCTCGCCTCTACGCGGAGAACAAGACCTCCTTCTTCGGTATCAATGGCGTCACCCTGCCGGTTGCCGTGAGTGTCTTCCCCGATGAGCTCTACCAAGCCCCGAAGAGCTGGGCGGAGCAGGCGTACCCGAACCTCGTCCACTACAACAGGCTCTCCAAGGGCGGCCACTTCGCCGCCTGGGAGCAGCCGGAGCTGCTCGTCGAGGAGATCCGCGCGGGCCTCCGGTCCCTTCGCTAGACGACCGCGCCCGACCGACGGCACAAGCCTTCGCTCGGCGGGGCGGCCGAGTGGCTCATCTCCGAGCCGCTCGGTCGCCCCGAAGTGCGCGGCCACGTCGTCCTTGTACTTCTGGACGCGGAGGTGCAACAACCGGCTGCGCGCGCAGCCGGTTGTCGC
>NZ_JBEYFS010000219.1:0-20117 GCF_040634475.1 Streptomyces sp. NPDC007095 | reverse complement strand
TGGGTTGGCGGACGCCGGCCGAGGTCTTCGAACAGCAGCTACGCTCGCTGCAACAGCCCGGTGTTGCAACGACTGGTTGAACTCGCCCAATACGTCTCCAAGGAGTTCGCCCAGGTCTGCGAGGACCTCGGTGTGGTCAGGTCACGCGGTGCGGTGGGCACCAGCGCGGACAACGCCGCCGCGGAATCCCTGAACGCATCCCTGAAACGGGAGACGCTGCAGGGGAAGAAGCGGTGGACCGGGGCGCGCGAGGCCCGGCTCGCGGTCTTCCGCTGGGCGACCCGCTACAACACCCGAAGAAGGCACTCCCGCCTCGGCCAGATCAGCCCGATCGCCTTCGAGCAACGATCAACTACGCTGGCCTCTGCCGCATGACAACCGGTGTCCACGATCAAGGGTCAGGGCCCTTCCTCTGCACTGTGGTGGCGACTCGTCCGGAAGGTCCGTCGGCTTGCGCGGTCCCTTCCCGTGATCCGCATCCCGCCTGGGGGCGGGGAGGTAACCAGCGGCGAACCCCTCTGACCTGCGACTCCGCCCAACCGGAAGGGGCTGGCGCTGGGGGTTACTGCTGTGAGGGGTAATGACAGGGTCTCTCAGTCCGTGTGCGGCGAACCTACCCTGGCCTCATGGACAACCGCGCCGAAATCAGTGCGTTTCTGAAGTCTCGCCGTGACAAGATCACGCCCGAGCAGGCCGGTCTGCCCGTGTACGGACAACGCCGGGTGGCCGGGCTCCGCAGGAACGAGGTCGCGATGCTCGCCGGGGTCAGCGTCGAGTACTACACGCGTCTGGAGCGTGGCAATCTCAGCGGTGTCTCCGACAGCGTCCTGGACTCGCTGGCCCAGGCTCTGCGGCTCGACGACACGGAGCGCACGCACTTGTACGACCTGGCCCGAGCGGCGAACACGACGCCCGCCCGTGTGCGGCGCCGGACTGCCCGGCCGGCTGTGCGGCCCAGCGTGCAGCGCATCGTTGACGGGATGCCGGGCATGCCGGCGTTCGTGAAGAACCACCGGTTCGACATTCTGGTCGCCAATCCGCTCGGTCGCGCACTGTTCTCGGAGATGTACGCCGATCCGGTCTGTGGGGCGAACACCGTGCGGTTCGTGTTTCTCAGCCCCGCGGCCCGGCGGTTCTACGTCGACTGGGAACGCATCGCCAGGGGCGCTGTGGGCGCGCTGCGGATCGAGGCGGGCAAGAACCCGTACGACCGCGAGTTGTCGAACCTGATCGGTGAGCTGTCGACCCGCAGCGACGCCTTCCGTGTGATGTGGGGCGCTCACGACGTACACGTCTTCCATGAGGGGACGAAACGCTTCCGGCATCCGGTCGTCGGCGAGCTGGAGCTCGACTTCGAATCGATGAACCTACCGGACGGCTCGGGGCTGGTCGTGGCTTTGTACAACGCGGCCCCCGGCTCCGCGGCCGCGGACGCCCTGAAACTGCTGGCGAGCTGGTCCGCCACGGCCGAGGCCGCGGATGTGCAGGCCGCCGAGGCGGACTCCGGGAACTGAACCGGCGTCCACGGCCCCGCCTTGTCCGGCTGCCGCCGGCAGCAAGGGCGGGGCTTTGGCCTGCGCATATGCCGCTGAGGGTCCCTGCTGTTACCCCTCACAGCGGAGACTCCCTCATCGTGTCCGTTCCCGGTTGCATGGTTAGTGCCCCGCTTTGGGGCCGACCGGTATCGAACCTCGTATCGGCCCGTCCCCGCTCATGCAAGGAACCACCATGACTGGCAAGAGCACGATGATCACGCTGAACAACGGCGTGCAGATGCCCGCGCTCGGCCTCGGCGTCTTTCAGAGCCCACCGGAGGAGACCGCCACCGCGGTCACGACCGCGCTCCAGCACGGCTACCGACTGATCGACACCGCCGCCGTCTACGGCAACGAGAAGGAGGTCGGCGAGGGCATCGTCGCCTCCGGTGTCGACCGCGGCGAGGTCTTCGTGACCACCAAGCTGTGGCTCTCGGACTTCGGCCATGACGCGACCGTGCGTGCCTTCGACGCCAGCCTGGGCAGGCTGGGCCTGGACTACCTGGATCTGTACCTGCTGCACTTCCCGTACACGTCCGAGTTCGACTCGACGGTCGCCGCGTACAAGGCAGCGCAGAAGCTGCTGGCCGACGGGCGGGTGCGGGCGATCGGCGTCTCCAACTTCAGCCCCGAGCGTCTGGACGACCTGATCGAGCGCACCGACGTCGTACCGGCGGTCAACCAGGTCGAGCTGCACCCGTACTTCATCCAGCGCGAGCTGCGCGAGGCGCATGCCGGCCTCGGCATCGTCACCCAGGCGTGGTCGCCCCTCGGTGCGGTGAACCTGTACTGGCCCGACGCCCCGCACGCGGGCAAGAGCCCGCTGCAGGACCCGGTCATCACTCGGATCGCTGCCAGGTACGGCAGACCGCCGCGCAGATCGTGCTGCGCTGGCACATCGAGCACGGCCTGTCCGCGATCCCGAAGTCCGTCACGCCGCACCGCATCGCGGAGAACATCGGCATCTTCGACTTCGCGCTCACCGCGGACGAGACGGCCGCCGTCGACGCCCTCGACACCAGCCTGCGCGGCGGTCCCGACCCGGACAGCATCAAGGCCGACTCCTTCGGCTGAACCAGCGCCGGCACCGGCCGCTCCCGCGACGCGGCCCCCTATTTCACCCTCACATTCAGCAAAGGCTCTACCTCCGCATGTCTTCTCACCGAGAAAAGCCCGCCAGGCTGCCGTTCGTCGTCCCGCTGCTGGCCCTCGGCACCTTTGTGATGGTCACCAGCGAGTTCATCATCGCGGCTCTCCTGCCCGAGGTGTCCGCCGACCTCGGCGTCAGCGTCTCCACGGCCGGCCTGCTGATCACGGCGTCCGCGGTCGGCATGATCGTGGGCGCGCCCACGATCTCGATCGCCACGCTGCGCCTGCCCAGGCGCTCCACCCTGGTCCTGGCGCTTGCCGTGTTCGCCGTCGGCCACGTGATCGCCGCACTCAGCTCCTCCTTCTCCATCGTGCTTGCGGCCCGTGTGATCATCGCGCTGGCCACCGGTACCTTCATCTCCGTCGGCTCGGTCGTGGCCACCTCCGCCGCGGGACCGGCCGCCGCCTCCCGCGCCATGGGCGTGATGATGAGCGGCATGAGCCTGGCCATCGTGGCCGGTGTGCCGCTGGGCTCCTGGGTCGGTCAGGCGATCGGCTGGCGCGGCACGTTCTGGGCGCTGGCTGCCCTCGCGGGCGTGGCTGCCCTGGTCATCGGCCGGTTCATCCCCGCCGCGGAACGCGCCGAGGTGACCCCCTCCGTCCGCTCCCAGCTCGCCGTCCTGCGCCATGGCCGTATGTGGCTGGTCCTTGCCGCCACCGCGCTCGTCACGGGTGGCTTCATGGCCGCGTACAGCTACATCTCTCCGCTGCTCACCGAGCGGACCGGGATCTCCGAAGGAGCCGTACCGCTCGTCCTGGTCGGCTTCGGCGTCGGTGCTCTGCTGGGCACGAACATCACCGGGCGCCTCGGCGACCGCAAGCCGCTGGCCACGTTCATCACCACCTCCGTCGCCTCGGTGCTGGTGCTGCTCCTGCTGATCCCGCTGTCCACCAGCCCCGTGGCGACCGTCGTCCTGGTAGTCCTCCTGGGTGTGACGGGCCTGGGCATCACATCGATCGCCACCCCGCTGGCCGTGCGCTTCGGACACTCCTCGCCCGCCCTCGCCGCTGCCTTGACGGTGTCGGCCTTCAACCTGGGGATCGCCCTCGTCTCCTGGCTGGCGGGCACGACCTTGGACACCTCCCTGGGCGTGACCGGACCGGAGGTGGTCGGCGCGGTCATGGCCGGCCTGGGCCTGATTCCCCTGCTCGTCCTCGCCGCGATACGCGCCACCCGCACCGCCGTACCTCAGATGTCCCTGCCTGCGGCGGACGAGGAGACCCCGCACAAGGCTCAGGCCCACCGCGTGGCGGCCTGACTCCGGGACACCACGTGGCGTTCCTGCCACGAACCCCCAACTCGTCTGATTACGTTTTGTAACGGATCAAACACATAGAAAGATGAAACGTCATGGCTGAAGAACAGACCGCCGCACAGAAGCTGCTCGGCGACTTCGCGCCCGAACTGGTCCGGCTCACCGACGACGTCCTCTTCGGCGAGGTGTGGGCGAGCGAGGGCCTGTCCCAGCGGGACCGCAGCCTGATCACCGTTGCCACCCTGGTCGCCCTCTACCGCGCCGACCAGCTTGCCTTCCACCTGCCGAAGGCGCTGGAGAACGGGGTGACGAAGGACGAGCTGGTCGAGGCCATCACCCACATCGCGTTCTACGCCGGCTGGCCCAATGCGATGTCCGCGATCACCCAGCTGAAGAACATCGTCGAGGGCGCCGACGCGAGCTGACCCCGCGCCGACCGTCTGGAGCAACACCCCATGCGACGACGCGGACTGACCACACGTCTGGCACACATCACGACCATCAGGACCCACACCGGCCAGGGCGTTGTCGTCGCTCGTGGCCACTCGAAAGGAGAACGAAATGAAGAAGCGTGAACTGGGAAACAGCGGGCTCGAAGTGTCGTCGATCGGGCTCGGCTGCATGGGAATGACCTTCGGCTACGGCCCGGCGGCGGACACGGGTGAGGCCATCAAGCTGATCCGGGCGGCCGCCGAGCGCGGTGTGACGCTCTTCGACACCGCGGAGGGGTACGGAGAGGCGAACGAAAGGCTGGTGGGCGAGGCCCTGGCGCCGGTGCGCGACCAGGTCTCCATCGCCACGAAGTTCGGGTTCAAGGACGGCAACCCCACGGCGGGGCTGGACAGTCGGCCGGAGCGGATCCGACTGGTCGCCGAGCAGTCCCTGCAGCGTCTGCAGACCGACCGCATCGATCTGTTCTACCAGCACCGGGTGGACCCCGACGTGCCGATCGAAGAGGTCGCCGGTACGGTCCGGGATCTCATCCAGGAAGGCAAGGTCAAGCACTTCGGCCTGTCCGAAGCGGGTGAGGACGTCATCCGCAGGGCCCACGCGGTCCAGCCGGTCACGGCCCTGCAGAGCGAGTACTCGCTGTGGTGGCGCGAGCCCGAGGAGATCATCCTGCCGACCCTGGAAGAGCTGGGCATCGGTTTCGTGCCGTTCAGTCCGCTCGGCAAGGGGTTCCTGACCGGCGCGATCAGTCAGGACACGAAGTTCGAGGCCAACGACATCCGTAACGTGCTGCCGCGCTTCGAGGAAGAGGCGCGTGAGGCCAACCTCGCCCTGATCGCGCTGCTGGGTGAGATCGCGGACGCCAAGCAGGCGACCCGGGCTCAGACCGCCATCGCGTGGCTGCTGGCGCAGAAGCCGTGGATCGCACCGATCCCGGGCACGACGAAGCTGCACCGCCTCGAAGAGAACATCGGCGCCGACAACGTGGAACTGACCTCCGAGGACCTCAAGCGCATCGAAGAGGCCGTTGCCCAGGTGCAGATCAAGGGCGAGCGGTACACCGCAGCGCAGCAGAAGACCATCAACCGGTAAGTCACCAGCCTCCATCGGCCCGTTCCTGACGAAGCGTCGTTCGAGGCGCTTCGTCAGGAAGGCCCTGCCCATCAGGAGAAGTTCACATGGAATCGCAGGCACTCAAGGGGCCGATCGCCCTGGTCACCGGCGGCACGACCGGACTCGGCTTCGGCGCCGCCAAGCGTCTGATCGAAGAGGGAGCCACTGTCTACATCACAGGCCGACGCAAGCACGTGCTCGACGCCGCCGCGGAGAAGCTCGGCCCGTCCGCCACCGGGATCCGAGCCGACGTCACGAGCAAGAGCGACATGCTGCGCGTCGCCGAAACGATCAAGGCGGCGCACGGCCACCTCGACATACTCTTCGCCAACGCGGGTGGCGGACACGCAACGCCCCTCGCCGAGCTGACCGAGGAGCAGATCGACAGCGAGCTCGGCATCAACATCAAGGGCGTCATCCTCACGGTGCAGAGCATGCTGGACGTCCTGCGCGACGGCGCGTCCATCGTCCTCAACGCGTCGATCACCGCCGACATGGGGTTGCCCGGGTTCGCCGTCTACGCGTCGTCGAAGGCGGCCGTACGCTCCCTCGCCCGCAGCTGGACGACGGACCTCAAGGACCGTGGGATCCGGGTCAACTCGATCAGCCCCGGAGTGGTGCCCACCGAGGGCTACAGCCACGAACAGAAGCTGAGCGACGACGACATCGCCGCCTACGTCGAGCGCGTCGCGAAGGAGATCCCGGCGGGACGCGTGGGAACGGCCGAGGACATCGGCGACGCCCTCGTCTTCCTGGCCTCGGACACCAGCCGCTACATCACGGGCATCGACCTCGTCGTGGACGGCGGCATGACCCGCGTCTATGCCGGCCAGAACTGACGAAGGAATCCACATGGCCACGGTCAAGTCTGCAGAGCGCCACATCATCTGCGAGGTACGCGGCAAGGCGACCCACCGCGCCAGGGTCAAGAAGCTCCTGCTGGAGCTCGTGGGCCCCGCGCGGGCCGAGGCCGGATGCCTCTACTACGACCTCTACCAGCAGTCGGACGAGCCCGACACCTTCCACATCGTCGACGGCTGGGCCTCGCCCGAAGCCGTCGCGGAACACGCCGAGCACCCGAACGTGACGAAGGTCGTCGAACAACTCCTCCCGCTGCTCGACGCACCCCTCAAGGTCACCACCAGCAATCGGGTCAGCGACCCGGACTAGGGACTGGTCGGGGTCCGAACCCCTCAGGAAATACTCATGGCTCGCATCTTCATCACCGGTTCCACCGACGGCCTCGGCCTGATGGCCGCCCAACTGCTCTTGCGGCAGGGCCACACGGTGGCGCTCCACGCACGCAACAACACCCGGGCCCGCGACGCACACGCCGCGCTCCCGGACAACGCGGGCGTCGCCGTCGGTGACCTCTCCAGCATCGCCCGGACCCGCGATGTGGCCAACCAGGTCAACGACTTGGGCACCTTTGACGCGGTCATCCACAACGCCGGCGTCGGTTACTACGGGCGAGGCAGGGTGGAGACCGAGGACGGCCTCTCGGACGTCTTCGCGGTCAACGTGCTGGCGCCCTACCTCCTTACGGCGCTGATCACCCCGCCCCGGCGGCTCGTCTATCTCAGCTCCGGCATGCATCACAGCCGCGACACCACCCTGCGGGACCCGCAGTGGGTGACGCGGCCGTGGCAGGGCTCCCAGGCGTACTCGGAGTCGAAGTTCCACGTCACCACTCTCATGCTCGCCGTCGCGAGGAAATGGCCCGAGGTGCTCTCCAACGCCGTCGACCCGGGCTGGGTCGCCACGAAGATGGGCGGGAGCGGCGCCACCGACGACCTGCGGCTGGCTCCGGTGACCCAGACATGGCTGGCGGCTGGCGACGACGCGGCGGCGTTGGTCACCGGCCGCTACTTCTACCACCAGCAGCCCTGCCCTCCGCACCCGGCGACGCAGTCGCTTGAGGTGCAGGACCGGCTGCTGAAGTACTGCGCGGATCTCACAGACGTCGAACTGCCGACAGTGGTCTCTGCCGACTGAGCCCGCGTCCCCCTTCCCGTCCGCTCGCGCGCACCGCTGCGTGCGCCCGCCCCGATTGGAGCGAACCATGCCTGCAACGAACCCATTCATCACCCTGAACAACGGCGTACGGATCCCCGCCCTGGGACTCGGCGTCTACCAGAGCGCCCCCGAGGAGACCACCGACGCGGTCCTGACCGCGCTGCACGACGGTTACCGGCTGATCGACACCGCCGCCGCCTACTTCAACGAGCGGGAGGTCGGCGAGGCGATCGCCCGCTCCGACGTGGACCGCTCCGAGATCTTCGTGACGACCAAGGTGTGGATCAGCGACTACGGCTACGACTCCGCGCTGCGGGCCTTCGACGTGAGTCTGCGCAAGCTGCGCATCGAGCAGCTCGACCTGTGGCTGCTGCACCAGCCGCTGCCGTCCGACTTCGAGCGGACGATCGCGGCGTACAAGGCGGCGGAGAAGCTCCTCGCCGAGGGGCGCGTCCGTGCGATCGGTGTGTCGAACCAGACGCCCAAGCAGCTCGACGAGCTCATCTCCCGTACCGACATCGTTCCGGCGGTGAACCAGATCCAGGTGCACCCCTACTACACGCAAGGCGAGTGGCGCGCAGCGAACGAAAGCCACGGCATCCTGACCCAGTCGTGGTCGCCCATCGGCGGCTCCTACGTCTACCGGGGGGCCGATACCAACCCGCTCGAAGACCCCGTCATCACAGCCCTGGCCGACAAGTATGCGAAGACACCCGCGCAGGTCGTGCTGCGCTGGCACCTCGACCACGGCTTCTGCGCGATCCCCAAGTCCGTCAAGGCCCATCGCATCGCCGAGAACTTCGACGTCTTCGACTTCGCCCTGACCCCCGACGAGGTGGCCGCGATCGACGCCCTCGACACCGGCGTACGCGGCGGACCCGACCCGGACTCGCTCAACCTGGAGAACGCCGGCTTCCCGATCCCCGACTAGGGGCTCCCCAGCCGATCAGGCAGGTCGTCAGCGCCGCTGACGCTCCACTCCGGCCGGGCCTGCGACGCCGATGGAAAGAACGAAAGAGCGCAATGATCACGAAAGACATATCCATGAAGAAGTCGTTCAAGCTCGCGGCGATCTCCGCGACCGCAGCCGTCATCGTCTCGGCACCGTACGCGTCCGCCGCGACCGGACACGCGGACGCGCAGCCCGCCGTCACCCACGTGAAGACCGTGGCCGCCTTCGACTTCGCCACCGGCGACGTGCCCGAGAACATCACCGTCGCCCCGGACAATTCACTGACCGTCTCGATGGTGGGCGCGCCCGCGGGCGAACGGCCGGCGCTGGTGCGGATCGCGCCGTCCGGGTACCGCACGGTGCTGGTCACAGGGCAGAAGGGCGACGGGATCACCGGCAACACTCGCGGCCACGACGGCACCGTCTACTACAACGTGTGGTCCTCCGACGCCTCCCGGAACGGGGTGTGGAAGCTGCCGCCCGGCGGCACTCCTCACCGCATCGCGGCGTTGCCCGTGGGCGGAGTCCCCAACGGTCTGGCCATCGATCCGGCAGGGCGCACCTTGTACGTCGCCGACAGCCAGATGGGCACCGTCTGGGCCGTACCGGTCTCCGGCGGTCCCGCGACCGCGTGGCTGGTCGACCCCGCCCTCGCGATCGAGGCGTCCGCACCCGTGCCGTACGGTGCGAACGGACTCCGTTTCCACAACGGCGCTGTATGGGTCTCCAACCTCAGCAAGGGCACGCTGCTGCGGATCCCCGTCACCGCCACCGGAGCTCCGGGCCGGGTCCACACCATCACCAGCGGCCTCACTGGCATCGATGACTTCAACTTCCTCAGCGACCACTCCAACGTCGTGTTCGCCGCGCTGAACACACAGAACCAGATCGCGGTCGTCTACCCGAACGGCACCACCAGGACCGTGCTGACCGCCTCGGACGGCCTCGCCTCGCCCACCGCCACCGCGGTGCGCGGGAAGCGGCTGTACATCACCGACGGCGGACTCAACGAGCCCCACGACTCGCAAGTGCAGAGCGGGAAGATCGACCTCGGCGCGCTGCTCTCACACTGAGCGTCCGGCAGTTCCCAGTGGTGCAAAGGGCGTGGCCTGCACGGATGCCACCTGAGGGTCCCTGCAGGTACCCCTCACAACCGAGACTCCCACGTCATCGCCATTGCCGGTTGCATGGTCAGTGCCCCACTTCCGCGGGGGATGGGACACAACTGGCAAGAGCCCGGTGATCACGCTGGACAGCGCCGCCGAGATGTCCACCCCGAGCCTCGGCGCCTGCCACACCGCGCCGGCCCAGACCAACACCGTGACGACTACGTGAGGAGAACAACAGCATGACCACAGCTATGCGAGACGTGCCCCGTTCCGGGAACCGGGACAAGCGCCAGGGCGCCGCCATCGTCGTCGGTGCATCTCTCGCGGGTCTGATGACCGCATTGGCCCTGTCGCACGCCGGAGTCGACGTGACGATGCTGGAGCGATCGGGGGCCGCCCCTCGGATTCGGAAGGGTGCTGCTCTCGGCGGGGTGAGTGAGGGCCTTCTCAGCAGAATCACGAGATCCCGTTACTCGCAGAGCGGTTCGGCGCCACTGAGTTCAGTGGCCCCCGGTGTGCAGAGCTGGATGGCGGTCCATGCCCGGCTCCGGGCGGCCGTCGACGCCGACCCCTATATCGAGCTTCGCCCCCACACGTTCGTACGGAGCGTCTACCAGGACGCGGATTCCGCGTGGGTGATCACCTCGGACCAGCAGACGTTCCGAGGCGATGTCGTGATCGGGGCGGATGGCCACGGAAGCGTCGTGCGCGTCGGCGTCGCACCCGACAAGCCCGACGCGACGTTCGCCGGCTACCTGATCTGGCTCGGCCTCACCAAAGAGTCCTCGCTCGTGTCCTCACGCCGCCTGCCACGGGACGTCGACATCCTCAGCGGCGGCCAGGACTATCTCCTCGGCTACCCACTGCCCGGCCCCGACGGTTCCGTCGCCCCGGGCTCCCGCCAGGTCGGCTGGGCCTGGTACGACGCGAGCCACAATGATCTCCTACGCGAAACGGGCAGTGTTGTCGGCAACGTCGTGCGCCGGTCGCTCACCTCCGCCGACATACCGGAGGTGACCTCCCGCGAGCTCGCGGACAAAGCCAAGGACCTGTGGCCGTCGCCCTGGCGCGAGGCCATCCTCGATTGCATCGAGCGGCGTGCCGTCATCGGCACCCCCATCGCCGAGTACGTCCCCGACAAGCTCGTCAACGGGCGTCTTGCCCTCGTGGGAGATGCCGCGCATGTGCCGACCCCGATGACCGGCTCGGGCTTCAGCGCATCGCTCTACGACGCCGAGGCCGTCGCCGAATCCGTTGCTGCGGGCGTGCGTGGATCGACAGTGGCGCAGGCCCTCACAGGGTACGAAAGGAAGCGGCTCGGCAACGTCCGCGGCATGGTCCAGTCGGGACAGCAGTTCAGCCGCTCCTTCACTGGTCGAACTGCCTGAGCTCATCCCGGGCGCCGGCGTACCACCCGGCTCCGATCCACACCGTCACCAGCAGCCTCACCGGCGTCGACGACTCCGACGTGGGGCTGGCCCCTGCTCATTCCAGCTGAGGGAACTCAACGCCGACGGGTCTGGCCTCGAATAGTACGAACCGCAGGGTGTCCGCGTGGCGTCTGGCCGCATCGCCCAGTCGCGGTGGGGCGCGGGGCATCCTCATTCGCCCTTGAGAAGACGGGCCAGTTCGTCGTCGACGTCGACCTTGCCCGTGTCGACAGCCGTCTCGATCCAGCCCAGCGTCGACATGCAGCGTTGGATCGGACGCTGAACCATCCCCCAAGGGGGCAGGGGCCAGGTCGCCGGGCGCAGTGAGATGCCGCGCGGCGCGGGTGGGTCGAGTACTGACTCAGAGTGTCCGGTTCGGGTGCGTTTGGGTAGGCAGAACTCGAACGGGGGAGGCTGGCTGCGACAGTGCACCGCGCAGTTGCCGGTTCTCCACGGTCAGTTGGTTAACAGCGCGAACAAGATGATCGACATCGGTCCGCAGCTGGGACAACTCCGCTACGTCCTTGGCCCGGAGTTCCTTGAGCTTGACGATCTGTTGGCGCAGGCGGATCTCGGAGTCCGGCGTCTGTCCGCCTGCCCTGACCTGCGTGTAAAAGTCGTTCTTGAGGTCGAGGTGGCGCTGGGTGAGCGCGTTGCGAGGTACGCCGGCTTCCTGGGCCAGGGCGACGATCGTCAGCGCGCCATGGAGTGCTGCGCGGTTCCCCGCAGGCGCTGTCACGTTGTTGGGTGTGTGGGTGCCTGATGGCGTGTCGGGGAGTTGGTGGGGCCCGGGTGCCGGCCTGTGGTCAGGCCGTGGTGGGCCGGCTGGCAGCGCCGGTGATCTGGTCCCAGGTGGCGAAGCGGATGGTCATTTCGGCTCGGTGTTGGGATGCGGTCATCAGGTGGCGGTGGGGTCGGAAGTGGGGTGAGATGCCGCTGAACGCGGACAGGAACCGCTGGGCCGCGCCGACGGAGCGGAAGCCCTTCATCGCGCGTTCGCGTTGCCTCGTCGGCTGGTGGGAGTTCTCGGCCCGGTTGTTCAGTCCCTTGTGGGAGCGGCGCTCCACCGAGTGCATGACCTCGCGGTGGGCCGCCCCGTAGGAACGCAGCTTGTCGGTGACGATCACCCTCGGCACCGCCCGGGTCTTCTTCATCAGACGACGGAAGAACCGTCTGGCCGCGGCCGGTTCTGGACGAGGATGTCGAGCACGTTGCCGTCTTGGTCGACGGCCCGCCACAGGTACTTCCGCACCCCGTTGATCTTGATGAACACCTCGTCCAGATGCCACTTGTCGCCGGGCCGGGTACGGCGGCGGCACAGTCCGTTCGCGTAGGCCTGGCCGAACTTGGCGCACCAGCGGCGGATCGTTTCGTGGGAGACGATCACGCCGCGCTGGAGCATCACCTCCTCGACCTCGCGGAAGCTGAGCGGGAATCGGTGGTACAGCCACACGCAGTGGGAGATCACCTCGACCGGGTACCGGTGACCCTTGTACGCCGGCGGCACAGGCGACACCAGCGATCCCCTCCCAGCATGATCAACACAGAGATCATCCCACCCAGTCAGCCAACGTGACAGCGCCCCGCAAGCAGCTGCGCGAGGCGAAGGCGCAAGCCGCCGAGAAACAGGGAAAGCTCGACGCCCTCGCCACGGTGACGGCGAACCTCTACGCGGAGAACCTCGCACTGAAGAAACGGAGTTTCTGCCAGGCAGGCTTGGGGTGCTTGTTGGCCAGGACGTCCGCGCGGAACATCCCGGCATGGGTGGTGACTTCGCGAGTGCCGGCCGCCCGATCCGAGCGCCCTTCCCGAGTCGTCGACTCAAGCGGTGGAAGCGGCGACACAACAGCACCCACGCCAAGGCCCTGGTCACCGTCAAGAGTTGGCGGCCGGCCGAGCTCCGTTCCTCACCTGGGCCGAATACGCCGCCGCGCAGCCCTGATCACGACTCTCCGAGCCTTGCTCCGCCCAAGGATTCGCAGGCTCCGATTGAAACCGTTCAATGCCCTCGCATCCGTCTCGCGCGCCGACTCCGCCCGGAGCGATCGCAAAGTAGCCGTGTCACGAAAACAGTTGCACGACGATTGACCCCGGGCCTCACCAGGTTCTACGTTACCCACGCCTCTCAAATCTGAATCGATTCATCCATTCCGTGTGAGTGAGGAGTCGTAGTGATCAGCAGGAGGAACATGCTCTCGGGCGCGGTCGCCACGGTCGCGGCAGCGACCGTCGACAGCGTGCCGGCGATGGCCGCACCGGCATCCAGACAGGCGCAGGCAGAGACACGGGCACAGCTCAACGGACTGCGTGTCACGGCGCCCACCGCGGAGTACGTCCAGCACCCGCTGGGGATCGATGTGCAACGCCCCCGGCTGAGCTGGCCGTTGGCCTCCGACGGGATGGGTATGTGCCAGAGTGCCTATCAGATCCGCGTCGCCACCACCGCGTCGGGCCTGTCCCGCCCGGACGTCTGGGACAGCGGGAAGGTCACGTCCGGCGAGTCGGTTCTCGTGTCGTACGGAGGTCCCGCCCTCAAGCCCCGCACGCGCTACCACTGGTCCGTACGCGTGTGGGACACCGACGGACAGGTCTCCGGCTGGAGCGCGCCCTCGTGGTGGGAGACCGGGCTGATGGATGCCGGGCAGTGGAGCGCCGACTGGATCTCCGCACCGGCGAGCCTCGTGGACGCGCCGTCCTTCGAGGGCGGTTCCTGGATCTGGTTCCCCGAGGGTGATCCGACGAACAGCGTTCCGGCGGCCACCCGTTGGTTCCGCGGCACCGCCCAACTGCCCGACAGGATCACGTCGGCCACGCTCGCCATCACCGCCGACAACGTGTACGCCGTCTCCCTGAACGGAGTTGAGGTCGCCCACACCGACCTCGACACGGACAACGAAGACTGGAAACGCCCGGCCGTGATCGACGTACTGGACCGCGTGCGGGTCGGCGATAACGTTATCGCCGTCGCCGCCACCAACGCGGCCGAAGGCCCGGCGGGACTCATCGCCACCCTTGTCGTCCGGACCGCCTCCGGTGAGCAGAAGGTGTTCACCGACACCTCTTGGAGGGCCACGGATCAGGAACCGGCCGACGGGTGGCGGGAGTTAGAGTTCGACGACGGGGGCTGGCCGGCGGTCCGGGTGGCAGCGGCCTGGGGTGGCGGACCGTGGGGGCGAGTCGTCCCGGTGTCGTACGCCGTCGCCCAACTGCGGCACGAATTCCGGCTCCCGCGCCGGAAGGTGTCCCGCGCGCGCCTGTACGCCACTGCGCTCGGCCTGTACGAGAGCCACCTCAACGGCAGCCGGGTGGGCCTCGACCAGCTCGCTCCCGGCTGGACGGACTACCGCACGCGCGTCCAGTACCAGACGTATGACGTCACCACACTCCTGCGGCCCGGTACCAACGCCATCGGGGCGTATCTGGCACCCGGCTGGTACGCCGGCAACGTGGGTATGTTCGGGCCCGGCCAGTACGGCCAAGTCCCGGTGTTTCTAGCCCAGTTGGAGGTGGAGTACGCGGACGGGACGAGCGAGCGCATCGTGTCGGACGCCGACTGGCGGGCCGCCGCCGGGCCGATCGTCGCCGCCGATCTGCTGAACGGCGAGACGTACGACGCGCGCAAGGAGACCCCCGGCTGGGCCTCGCCCAGCTTCGACGACACGGGCTGGCTCGGTGTGCGAGGCATGGGTGGCGTCGGCGACATCGGTCCCGACCTGATCGTCGCGCAGGTGGACGGTCCAGTGCGGGTTGAGCGGGAGCTGACGCCGAGGAAGATCACCCAACCCAAGCCCGGCGTCCACGTGTTGGACCTGGGGCAGAACATGGTCGGCTCGGTGCGGCTGCGCGTGTCGGGGGACGCGGGGACGACCGTCCGGCTCAGACACGCCGAGGTACTCAACCCCGACGGCACCGTCTACACCGCGAACCTACGGACCGCGGCGGCGACCGACACGTACATCCTCAAGGGAGACGGGGAGGAGATCTACGAGCCCCGCTTCACCTTCCATGGCTTCCGGTACGTCGAGGTGACCGGATTCCCCGGCACTCCCTCGGCGAGAGCCGTCACCGGCCGCGTCATGCATACGTCCGCCCCCTTCACCCTCGACTTCGAGACCGACGTACCAATGCTCAACCAGTTGCACCACAACATCACTTGGGGCCAGCGCGGCAACTTCCTCTCCGTTCCGACCGACACACCCGCGCGCGACGAACGCCTGGGATGGACGGGAGACATCAACGTCTTCGCGCCCACGGCCGCGTACACGATGGAGTCGGCCCGCTTCCTGTCCAAATGGCTCGTCGACCTTCGAGACTCCCAGACCGCCGAGGGCGCGTTCACGGACGTGGCTCCGATGGTCGGCACGGTCGGCAACGGCACGGCCGGCTGGGGCGACGCGGGTGTCACGGTCCCCTGGTCCCTCTACCAGGCGTACGGCGACCGCCAGGTCCTCGCGGACGCCTGGCTGTCCGTCCAGAGCTGGCTGGCGTACCTGGAGAAGAACAGCGACCAACTGCTGCGCCCGGACCAGGGATACGGCGACTGGCTGAACATCGACGACGAGACCCCCAAGGACGTCATCGCCACCGCGTACTTCGCGCACAGCGCCGACCTCGCGGCCCGAATGGCCGGGGAACTCGGCACGGACGCCGCCCCCTACCTCGATCTCTTCGAACGGATACGAAAGGCCTTCCAGAGCGCCTACGTCACCTCCGACGGCGGGGTAAAGGGCGATACGCAGACGGCCTACGTCCTGGCGCTGTCGATGAACCTGCTGCCGGACGCGTCACGGAAGGCCGCGGCCGACCGGCTCGTCGCCCTGATCAAGGCCAAGGACTGGCACCTGTCGACAGGTTTCCTCGGCACTCCCCGACTGCTGCCCGTCCTGACCGACACGGGCCACACCGACGTTGCCTACCGCCTGCTGCAGCAGCGCTCCTTCCCCAGCTGGGGCTACCAGATCGACCGGGGCTCCACCACGATGTGGGAACGCTGGGACTCCATCCGGCCCGACGGCAGCTTCCAGGACCCGGGCATGAACTCCTTCAACCACTACGCCTACGGCTCGGTGGGAGAATGGATTTACACGAACATCTCCGGCATCTCGGCGGGCCGGCCCGGCTACCGCGAGATCGTCATCCGCCCCCGCCCCGGCGGAGCCGTCACCACCGCTCGCGCCACGTTCACCTCGGTCTACGGCCCCGTCTCCACCCGTTGGCGGCAGCGGTCCGACCGTTTCACGCTGACCTGCGCGGTGCCGCCCAACACAACCGCCGAGGTATGGATCCCCACTTCCACCCCGGGCGCGGTGACCCACACGCACGGCACGTACCTGCGCCAGGAGGACGACTGCGCGGTGTACCGGGTCGGCTCCGGCACCCACCGCTTCACCACCTGATCAAGGCGGCGCGGCTGCCCGAAGCGGCCACCTGCCCGGGCAGCCGAACGGTCGGACGGCGGGTCAGCCCCAGAACTTGTTGAGCTGATCAGAGCACCCCTCGCACGCCCCGTGGCCCTTGAACGTCTCGAGCGTGTCCGCCAACCTCCGTTGGAGCAACTCCTAAGTGGTCCGATTTGGAAGTCCTTCGGGGGTTGACTCCGGAGGCAGTTCCGTGACCGGTGTCTGCTCAGATGCCGGGGGCGGCGAGGTGGAGCTGGCAGGCGCAGTCGAGTCCGTCTGCGGGGGTGCCCGTGGCGCTGCCGCTGGGCAGCAGGGAGTCCTCGTAGCGGTCACCGCACGCGTGGTAGAAGGCGAAGCCCCACCTGCCGACCGCACCGGTGTAGCGCAGCCGCATCAGCTTGACCCGTTCACCGTCAGCCTGGTCGGCCTCCACGTAGGCGAAGGCTCCCCGGTGGTGGATGTGCAGTTGCTCCAGCTGCGGCCAGGCGGTGCGGGCGCGCTCATCGAGGCGCTCCTCCAGTGAGAGCCGGGTGTGTTCCGAAGGCGTGGACACGTCGTTCATCCTGCCCGAGGGGCTGGTTGCCGGATGCGGCAGTCTTCGGCCTGTCGTGATCTACTTCTGCCGATCGGCCCGCCTGCCTTGCCCGTTGCTGCCGCCCGTCCGATAGTCCTGCGCGCCGCTGAGCGCGAGCAACTGAAGAAGACGGCCTACGGCCACAAGACCGAGCACCGGCTGCGGATGCGCGCGTAGGTGGTACTGCACGCCGCACGCGGACGCTCCAACGCGCGCATCGCCCGGGAGACAGGGCTGCATCTGGACACGGTCCGCTGCTGGCGCGGCCGGTTCGCCGAACACCATCTGGCCGGTCTGTCCGACCGCGAGCGGTCAGGGCGGCCGCCGTCGTTCACCGCATTGCAGGTGGCCCAGGCCAAGGCCCTGGCCTGCCGGCTGCCCGCCGAGAGCGGCGTGCCGCCGGCGCGCTGGTCGTGCCCGGAACTGGCCCGCGAGGTCGGCGCCCGGGCGATCGCCTGCTCGGTTTCCGCCTCCACCGTGCGCCGCTGGCTGGCCGACGACGCGCTCAAGCCCTGGCAGCACCAGTCCTGGATCTTCATCACCGACCCCGACTTCCGGAACAAGGCCGAGCGGGTGCTCGGCTTGTACGCCCGCACCTGGCAAGGCGTCCGGCTCGGCGAGGACGAGTACGTCATCAGCGCGGACGAGAAGACCTCCATCCAGGCCCGCTGCCGCTGCCACCCCACCCTCGCCCCCGGCCAGGCCCGCGGGATGCGCGTCAACCACACCTACGGACGCGGCGGCGCCCTGGCCTACCTCGCCGCCTTCGACGTCCACGCCGCGAAAGGGTTCGGCCGCACCGAGCCACGCACCGGCATCCACCCGTTCATGAACCTGGTCGCCCAGGTCATGAGCACCTAGCCCTACGCCAGCGCGAAGCGCGTGTTCTGGATCGTGGACAACGGCTCCTCCCACCGCGGCAAGAAGGCCGCCGACCGCCTGGCCGCAGCCTTCCCGAACGCGGTGATGGTCCACACCCCCGTGCACGCCTCGTGGTTGAACCAGGTGGAGATCTACTTCTCCGTCGTGCAGCGCAAGGTCGTCTCGCCCAACGACTTCACCGACCTCGCCCAGGTCACCGACCAACTCCGATCATTCGAAGACCGATACAACGCCACAGCACAGCCGTTCCAGTGGAAGTTCACCACCTCCGACCTGGACGATCTGCTGGCCAGGCTCGACCAGCACACCACCGATCACCACGAAGAATCCTCTGCCGAACCAGCTACATGATCAACCCCCGAAGGACTTCCAAATCGGACCACTTAGCTCAGCCCGGGTCTCCGGCGGAGGCGTGAGCCAGCTGGCGGTGCCCGTGGGCGGGGTTCGCGTAGCGGGGGAAGTGACCGTCGGGAACTGGGGCGAGGCACTGATCGTCATTCTGCAGCTGGAAGCACATCCAGAGCGGTATCCCAAGGTCCGCCAGCGTAAGCCGCTCGGCTCGCCGTGGGAGCCGAGAACCATCTGCTGGGGTGCCTCTACACCCGTCGATGACTGGCCCACGCGAGGCCGCATGTTCGGATACCACGAAGCCGGGGTCATCGAATACACCGCCGCTCACGCCCAGTCGTCCGCGTTCCTCGGCCAGCGCTGACCGCACGCCTCAAGGCTCCACGGCCTTGTTGTCCGCGTCAGGGGCATGCCCTCGACCAACGGCCCCCTCGCCCTCCACTCGGCTGCAAACACGCCGAGGCGGTCGAGAAACTGCCCAAGCAGCTCGACACCCTGCTCGCCAAAGAACTCTTTGGAGGCGCCGAGCTGTCCGGAGGCCAGTGGCAGCGGCTCGCGTGCGCCAGGGCCCTGTACCGGCAGACCCCGCTGCTGATCCTGGACGAGCCGACCTCCCAGATGGACCCGCGCGGCGAGCACCAGATCTTCCTTGAGATCAAGCGCATCGCCGCCGAGCGCATGACAATCGTCGTGACGCACCAGCTCGAGAACACCCGTCTCGCAGACCGGATCCTCGTCATGCGTGACGGCCGCATCATCGAACAAGGCCGCTACGACGAACTTGCATACGGGAGCGGCTTGTTCGCTGAACTCCTCGCCCTGGCCAAGGATCGCTGACCGAGAGGCGTCACGGCGGGGCGTCGACCCCGCCGTGCTTCATCAGCGAAAGATTGCTCACGTCACGGACAGCGGCTCCCTGGTCGGGTTTCCTCCCAGTCTGGCGGGCGCCGATACAGCGAGGCCGGGAGGGACACCGAGTTGGCGGACTGCGGACAGGGCCGCCTTTCCAGCGTTACGGAGGCCAGGACTCTTGAGGAAATCTCCATTCGCCGGAACGTGCTTCGCCGAAGAGCCGGGCAAGGCTGTGCACTTGGTAGTGCTCAGGTCCCTTGGGTATCAGCAATCCGGCGTCGACCAGACTCTTGAGGGGCCTCGCGTTTCCCGGACAGGAGTCTGACCGTCTATTTCACGCGGCGATTCGCAACTTCTCGTACTCGGCGTGAACTTCGCGCGGAGGGCGGTAACCCACCGCCGAGTGGAGGCATTTGCGATTGTACAGAATTCGATTTATCGAGTGATTTCCTGCCGGGCGGCTTCGCGAGTCAGGTAAGTCACCCTTGATACGCGCTCGTTCTTCAGGGCACCGAAGAACGATTCGGCCATGGCGTTGTCGAAACAGATCCCGGTGCGGCCGGAAGACCTGCGGAGTCCAAACTGGTCGAGCGTCTTCCCGAACTCGGCTGACATGTAGTTACCAGGTTCAATCAGTGGATGCAACACCGGCTTATTTGATCGATAGTAGATGGCCGTTGAGGGCTTCGGCGGGTGTCTTCCAACCGATAGGTGCTGTCGGACATGTCGAAGGCTTTCTTGATGAGCAGTTTCAGTTCCTCGCGCCGCTGGGCCGTCGCGGATTCCGGGCGGGATCGCCAGTCGTAGAGGCCGGATCTGGAGACGCCGAGTCGGCCGCACATGAACTCGACGCTGTATGCGCACTCCGCAGTGTCGAGCCGCATCTCATCGATGAACTCGTACTTGCTTGCTATCGGGGATCCTTCGCGAAGTACGCCGTGGTGAGGTCAATGGGTCGGTGCAACATCCCAGGTAGAACGGTTGCTGGAGGTGTTGCTGGGTGGCGAGGATCGGGCGTCCGGGGTTGTCGGACGAGCAGAAGCGTGAAGTGT